>DATHTI010000488.1:0-3730 GCA_035463335.1 Pyrinomonadaceae bacterium
CCGCCGGCAAATATTTTTCCACCGCTCAAAGTGAGCGCACCGCGAAGTGGTCGCACGAGAGGTGTCAGCCACTGCGTCACACCACCTTCACGACCAAGTGCACGCAAAGCGCCCGATGGTTTTTGTGTCTCGTTGGGCGCAACTTTAGTTTCAGACGCCACATAGATCGAAGTCTCATCAGCAACGGGAGACGCCGACAGCTCGCCACCCATTTCTGTACGCCAGTAAAGCTGACCATCCTTCGCTTTCAGTGCGACGATCGTGCCACCTGCTAATGGCAGGTAAATACGTTCATTATCGAAAGCCGGCGTGAGATTGAGCGTGACCGGCGACTCGTATCGCCAACGAACCGTGAGCGGTTGAGATAAAAGCGCATCACTGCTCGCAAAGTTTACAATGAGGAAAAGTGTCAGAATTTGAGCCAACATTTGTTCGTCTAGTCGATCCGTTTTCAATCCGAGTAATCAGTGGCTATAATCGCTCACTCTTTCCAATCCATGAGAACCCAGAATCATGAAACCGTAATAATACTTGACTTCGGATCGCAGTACACACAACTCATCGCGCGGCGCGTGAGAGAAGCGGGTGTTTATTGCGAAATTCTTCCGTTCAACACGCCCATCAATACTATTAACGCGAAATCGCCCAAAGGTTTGATCTTTTCCGGCGGGCCTTCCTCCGTTTACGACAACGCTGCGCCCAAACCGCATCCGCAACTGCTCGAATCGGTCGATTGTCCAACGCTCGGCATCTGCTACGGGTTCCAGGTATTCGCCCGCGAGCTTGGCGGCGACGTGGCTGCCTCACCGAATCGTGAGTTTGGTTATGCGCGCTTGAAAGTTCTAGACGTCACCAGTCGCCTGTTCCAGGGCTTACCGCCGGAGCTCGATGTTTGGATGAGTCACGGCGATCACGTCACTGAAGTGCCGCCCGGTTTTCAGGTCACCGCTTTGACAGACGACGCACTGAACGCAATGGAAGATCAGTCGCGTGGTATCTATGGTGTGCAGTTTCATCCGGAGGTGGCCCACACGCCACTCGGCGCACAGGTGCTGCGCAACTTTCTGTTTTCTGTATGTGGCTGTCGCGGTGACTGGTCGCCCGAAGCTGTTATCGAAGATCAAGTCGCACGCATTCGCACTCAGCTCGGCGACGAAGGCCGTGTCGTGTCAGGCTTGTCCGGTGGGGTTGATTCAACAGTGGCCGCGGCGCTCGTGCATCGAGCAGTCGGCGACCGCCAGACTTGCATCTTCGTTGACAATGGTCTGTTACGCGAGGGTGAGTTTGAGTCGACACTTGCTCTGTTGCAGCAGAGCATGAAGTTGAACATTAAAGGTGTTCGTGCCGGCGATCGCTTCCTCGAAGCGCTGAGAGGCATCACCGATCCCGAAGAGAAGCGCAAGCGCATTGGAAAAATTTTCATCGATGTGTTTGAAGAAGAAGCAAGACGTCTTGGTGATGTTGGGTACCTAGTGCAGGGCACGCTGTATCCTGACGTCATCGAGTCCGTTTCCGTTCGTGGTCCATCAGCAGTGATCAAGAGTCATCACAACGTTGGTGGGCTGCCCGAGAAGATGAATCTGAAGCTGATCGAGCCGCTGCGTGAGTTGTTCAAAGATGAAGTGCGTTTGATCGGAAGAGAGTTACACGTTCCGGAAGAGATCCTTGGGCGCCATCCA
The DNA here is from genome assembly GCA_035463335.1 of Pyrinomonadaceae bacterium. GTDB lineage: Bacteria > Acidobacteriota > Blastocatellia > Pyrinomonadales > Pyrinomonadaceae > PSRF01. Next base: position 1,680 of record DATHTI010000488.1, read on the forward strand.
TTCCCGGGTCCTGGTTTGGCTGTGCGCATCCTTGGAGACATCACAGAGGAAAAGATCCGTCTCGTTCAGGCTGCGGATCGAATACTCGACGAAGAGCTGCGTCTCGCTGAGTTGTACAACTCGGTGTGGCAGGCTTTTCCAGTGCTGCTTCCCGTCTCGTCAGTCGGCGTGATGGGAGACGAGCGAACGTACGAGCGTTGTATCGCGATTCGCGCGGTCACGAGTGTCGACGGCATGACTGCCGACTGGGCACGACTGCCGCACGATCTGCTCGCACGCGTTTCGGCGCGGATCGTTTCCGAGATTCGCGGGATCAATCGGGTTGTTTACGACATAAGCTCCAAACCACCATCAACCATTGAATGGGAATAAAGCCAGTCAACAGATTACACCGCTCTGCGTAATCTGTGGATGGATTTCATAAAATGCAGGACCGACAATTCGTACACCTCCATCTTCATACTGACTACAGCCTTCTCGACGGCGCCATCCAAATCAAACCGCTCTCCAAACGTGTTGAAGAATTGAAGATGCCCGCCTGTGCCATGACCGATCACGGCAACATGTACGGAGCCATCTCTTTCTATAACGCGATGAAAGGGCGTGGGATAAAACCGATCATCGGTTGTGAGACTTACATCACGCGCGGCAGCCGCAAAGAGAAGGCCGCCAGCGCGCCCGGTGAGAAGGCAAACCATCATTTGATCCTGCTGGCGCAAAACTACGAGGGTTACCAGAACCTCGTGCGCCTGACTTCGAAAGCCTACACCGAAGGCTTTTACTACAAGCCGCGCATCGACAAAGAGCTGCTCGCCGAACACAGCAAGGGACTGATCGCGCTCTCGGCGTGCATGTCAGGCGTGCCCTCGGCGTACCTGGCCCAGGAAAAATGTGACGAGGCAGCGAAGGCAGCGATCGAGTTTGAAGAGATTCTCGGAAAAGGGAACTACTTCCTCGAAATTCAGGAGCACGGTCTCGAACCACAGCAGCGCATTCGCAAAAACCTCGTCGAGCTCTCAAAGCGGACCGGTGTGCCGCTTGTCGCGACCAACGACGCGCATTACCTGATGCCTGACGACGCGCGCGCTCACGACGTCCTTTTGTGTATCGGTTCCGGTAAAACTGTTAACGATTCGAATCGCCTGCGCTACAACAGCCCGTATTTTTATGTCCGCTCTCAGGACGAGATGTGGAACATCTTTGGCAACGAGCTGCCGGAGGCCCTGACGCGCACCGTCGAGATCGCAGAGCGTTGCGATCTCAAACTGCCTGAGCACGTCAACTACCTGCCGCAGTACCCGATTCCGCAGTCAGAAGAAGGTCTCTCGGCCGACGATTACTTCGAGAAGGTCGTCCGCAACGGCTTCGAGCGACGGCGACAGCAGGTGTTGGACACGCTCGCCGCACGCGGTGAGTTGAAGCAGCCTTTCAGTGATTATCAGACACGCCTGTCCAGCGAGATCGAGATGATCAAGCAGATGGGTTTCGCTGGTTACTTCCTGATCGTCTGGGACTTCGTTCGCTACGCCAGGGATCACTCGATTCCGGTCGGCCCGGGACGCGGCTCGGCAGCCGGGTCTCTGGTCGCGTACTGCCTCGAGATCACCGATGTCGATCCGCTCCAGTACGACCTGCTGTTCGAGCGCTTTCTCAACCCGGGCCGCGTCACGATGCCCGACATCGATATCGACTTCTGCGTCCGCGGCCGCGGCGACGTCATCAACCACGTCGCGGGACTCTACGGTCGCGACTCCGTCTGCCAGATCATCACTTTCGGGACCCTCGCCTCGAAGGCGGCTATCAAGGACGTAGGCCGGGCCTTGGAAGTGCCTTACGCCGAAGTCGAACGGATTGCGAAAATGATCCCGCCCCCGGTTCGTGGCCGGAACGTGAGTTTGAGTCAGGCACTTGAACAAGTACCTGAGCTCAAGCGTGAGATGGATACGAACCCCACAGTTAAAGAGATACTTGAGATCGCACAAAGGCTCGAAGGCTGTGCTCGTCACTCTTCGGTGCATGCCGCTGGTGTGGTGATTTCGCCGCTCCCGCTT
>DATHTI010000489.1:0-3079 GCA_035463335.1 Pyrinomonadaceae bacterium
GATTTAGGTCACGTTCGACGATTGACTCTTGAGGCCAAGCTCCCTCACGCACTCGTCCAGACCTCGCCGCACACGCGTTACTTCAATATTCATTGCTTTAACGGTTGTGTTCAGACGCCCCGCTAATTCAACGCGATACCCGATGCGTGCGGGCCCGGAAGGTGAGACGCAGTACCAGTCAAGCAGGTCTCGGTCGTCCTGAGACAGTTTCTCAAAACAGGTTTTCATCAGGCTGAAACGATTCATCCGGGTATCGGTCGCATACTCCTGTTGTTCGAGAAACTTAAGAAATGCGGTGCTTTCGTCGGTGTTATGACGCGAGCCTTCCTTCAACATAGATCGCGCAATACGAAGACAAAGCACATTGATTTCAGGCACGTCAGTGTCTTGCGCGATCATTTTGGCAGCCTGATCCAGAGCTTCATTGGCAGCTACTGTGGGATCAGCGACTCCGCGTAATTGAAAAAAGCCCGTTAGCTTTTGGTGAAGACGGAGGTAGCGACGACCTGCTTCATCAGGATCTTCCGGGCAGAGATATGTCTGTAAGTTGTTCTGATTCTGATCCATATTGACTCGCAAAAATTTGAGGTTTGGTTGGCATGTTTGACCCTTGCCAGCGTAGAGTGTATGAGAACTTCTGGGCGTCGCCGGCGAATTGAGTGGGCGGATATTAGCAGGAATTCTTCGAGCCACAAAGTAAAAAATCTGTGGCAAAATGCACACATGACCATACTGTTGATGACTACATTATTACTGACTCAAACCCTACCCGCAGGTTACTGGCCACTCGAGAAGAGCCAGCCACTCATCGACAAGACGCAAACGATTCGTCTGTCCGGCGACCTCTCAAAACTCTCTGAGGGCGAGAAGAAAGCGGTTGCGAAGTTGATCGAAGCAGGGCAGATCTTTCAGAAGCTCTACGAGGATCAGCGACACCCGGAGGCACTCTTGGCGTATCGCGTGCTCGAACAACTCGACAAGCGAACGGGCTCAACGCCGGCGACACAAAATCTGCTGACGCTCTATCGTCTTTTTCAGGGGCCAGTTGCCACGACTCTCGAAAACAAACGCGAGGCTTTCCTGCCAATCGATTCCACTAAAGCCGGTAAGAACGTCTATCCGTGGGGCATCACCAAAGAGCAGATCGAGCAGGCACTCGCAATGCCTGGCGGCCAGCCTGACAAGCGCGAGAAAGTGATGGACCTGCGCACCGTCGTGCGCACCCTAAACGTGAAGAACGTGCAAGCGGACGTTGCGACGCTCAAGAAGTATCCAGCGTTGGACACGCTGCATCCGGGTTTGCTCGCGGAGTTGCAAAAGCTGTCATCTGATTCGCAACGCATGACGTCCGCTAACGACGTCTACGCCGTGCCGTACTCGGTCGCTTATGCAGACGATCTGATGAAAGCCTACGGTCTCTTGAACGAAGCGGCCGATGCACTCGCGAAAGATGACGAGGAGTTTGCGCGTTACCTGCGGAATCGCGCGCGCGACCTGCTGTCAAACGACTACGAGTCAGGCGACGCGAGCTGGGTCACCGGACATTTCAAGAACCTCAACGCTCAGATCGGTTCGTACGAGACTTACGACGATGAGTTGTATGGCGTGAAGACCTTCTTTTCGTTCAACGTATTGCTAACCCGGCAAGCTGAGACAACTGCCTTGCGACAGGCGATGAAAGGCTTGCAAGCGCTCGAAGATTCGCTGCCTTACCAGAACCACAAGAAGGTGCGCGAAGACATTCCCGTCGGCGTCTACGATGTGATCGCGGATTTCGGGCAATCGCGCGGCGGCAACACGGCGACGATTCTGCCTAACGAGAGCTACGTCGCGCGTCGTTATGGCCGCACGATCATGCTGCGCGCGAACATCATGCGCGATCCGAACATCTTTGAAGGCACGTCGAAGACACTCGCGGCGGCCATTGGCGAGCAGCAGGCGAAGGAGCTGACGCCTGATGGTAATTTCTATCGTACGTTGTGGCATGAAGTGGGCCATTACCTCGGCGTGGACCGCACGCGCGCTGGTCGTGAGCTCGACGAAGCGCTACAGGACAACGCGAACGCGATGGAAGAGATGAAGGCGGATCTGGTGTCGCTGTTTGTGGCTCAGGCGCTGCACAAGCAGGGTTATTACACTGACGCGCAACTGCGGAGTGTTTACGCGGGCGGGATCCTGCGTGTGTTGCAGAACAACCGGCCGCGACGCGATCAGCCTTACAACACGATGCAGTTGATGCAGTGGAATTTCTATCTCGAGAACGGGTTGTTGAGTTTCGATCCGGCGACGAAGCTGATGCGCGTTCACTACGAGAAGTATCACGACGTTGTTACGAAGATGCTGGAGAAGACGCTCGCGGTGCAGTATGAGGGCGACAAGGCGGCTTCGGATCGGTATATCGACCAGTACACGAAGTGGGACGACAATCTCCACGGCGTGATCGCCGCGAACATCCGCGCGCAGCAGCGCTATCGTTACAGGCTCTTCAAGTACGCAGCGATGGGCGAATAAATCCGCGTTTATCCGCGTTATTGACTTTTGATAGTTTGCTGCGCGATCTCGAGGTAAGCACGCAGCCGCACCTCGGGCAGGCGCAGTCTGTCCGACGCAGCCCTGGCGCGCTCGAAATTCACCACCGCCAGCCCACCGATCGCACTCGAGATCCGCGTGGCCATTTGCCCGACGGTGTTCCCGTTTTGCAGGCTCAGCTCATCGTCTTCGTAATAGTCCTGACCAAAATCCTCCAATGTCCGGGCAGCCGCGCAAAGATCATTCATCTGATCGATCAATGGATCGAGGATCTCGAACGAACGCTTCGCATCATACCTTCCAAACGCACGCGCGATCTCGATCAACGCATTCATCTGGTCCTGATCCTGTGCTTGCAGAAACATGCTCGGGACCATCATTACCATTTGGGGAATCGTATTCGCCGATGCTTTTGCCGCCTGGTGAAAACACTTTGACAATCACGTCAATACCGCGCTGCTCCACGACGAGTTGAACGAAAGTGTTCTCTTCAAGCTGAAGTGTGAACTCCTGCGACTGGCCCGGTTTGAGCGTCCGTTCCACGGGCGTG
>DATHTI010000490.1:0-2435 GCA_035463335.1 Pyrinomonadaceae bacterium
TTTCTACTCGCTCAACAGCAACTACATGGAAAAGAAGCAGGTGAAGTGGCTCGAAGACGAATTGGGGCGAGAGACTGCGGAGTGGAAAGTGATGTTCTTCCATCACCCGCCGTATTCGTCCGCAAAGAAGCACGGGTCTGATGACCAATTGCGAGAAGTTGTCGAGCCGATCTTTCTAAAGTATGGCGTCGATGTTGTGTTGACCGGTCACGATCACGTGTACGAGCGAGTCAAGCCGCAGAAGGGAATTTACTATTTTGTATCTGGAGCAGGCGGGAAACTTCGTAGTGGTGACATCAACACGCGAACGGGTATCACGGAGAAGTCGTTTGATCGCGACCTGCACTTCATGTTGTTTGAAGTTGCGGGAAATGAGATGTACTTCCAGGCGATCTCACGGACAGGGGCGACCATCGACTCAGGCGTCATAACTCGTAAATAATATTAACCACGGATTACACGGATTTTTAGTCGTCAGGTAACGTGGCGCGAAAGAGTGGCTGGCCGGCGAGTGAGGTGTAGAAACCGAAGCCGGCGAGTGCGAGCGAGATGATCAGCGCGAGCACGAAGTCGGCTGCATACCACGCTGAGAAATCAGACGTGATTGGAAAAAAGATAACCAGGTGCAAAAAGAAGATCGCCGAGATCAGCGCCAGCAGCCCGTAACGATAAAGCAGCCACACGACCAGGAATGAGGCGACGGCACCGAACGGCACACCCAGAAAAGTGTCGTGCGTCAGGCTTATCGCCACGCTACCGATCAACCAAACCGCTACCGCCGCAACTCGTTCGCGGCGCAAAATGATGTAGAGCAACAGCAGGAAGAACAGCAGTATGAACGGTTGAAGCAGTGAAGCGAAGATCTGCTGCGTGATGCCGAACGCAAACGAGCGTATGCCGAGCAGTTGCGTCGCCGGAAAATCAAACCACGGAATCGGCGGCGGGTACCCGAACCAGCGAGGCACGATAGAGGCGAGAAAGAAGTTGGAAAGGATCGCACCGAGCCCAATCACCGCGCCGATGAGTATGTCGCGTCCTACGAGCGGATCGCGAAAATCGCCCGCCAGCACGCGACTCCACGAAATTATGCGCCCGGGCCAGCGTCGTCGCACAAAAGGCTCAAACGCGAGATAGACGACCCAGTAGAAGAACGTCCAGAACAAAATATTCTCCACACCCGAGAGGAAGTTAAATGCCTCACTTTCGGTCGCCACATGATGCGACGTGAAGAGCCAGCGCAAAAAGGCCACTACCAACACGAAACCAGCGAGACGAAACGCTCCTTTGCGATCACCTCGTCCGAGCTTCACGTTGCGCAACGCCAGGAATGAACTGCCAACCATGACGATGATGAAGATCGCAAGCAGTAGAATGACGAGTGCGCGTTGCCGGAAGCGCGAAATAGAAGTTTGCGCGTCGCGCGGCTGGTCCCAAGCGTCGAAGATCTCGAAGTAAACAGGCTTGCCTTCGTAGGCGCCGGCCTCGATATGGATCTTGAATTCCGGCTGATCCGGATATGAGCCTTCCCAGGCTGCACGTGAAGTCGTTTCGTGTGGCGATGTCCACACAGATGAAACAGGTTGGAACTTCGTCTGGTCCAACCCGCTTTCCGTGAAGAGCGGCGACCAGTCAGGCGTCGCCGCGTCAACACCAGAGCTCTTCGCTGGTGGCACAGCGTAGAAAGAACGCAGACGTCCGAGTGTATCGAGCGTCAGCGTGGTCATGCCGGGAAGATCGCGCGGCGGGATCTCTTCGTTGATGAAGCCCTGGTTACTAACATCGAATGGACGCGGACTCTGTCGATACCAGAAATAGATTGCCGCCGGTTGCCCGCTGCTCAGTCTCTTCCATCGCGACGGCGTTTGATCATTGTCGTGGATGTAATTGAGGTAGTCGCGATCGAGTCCCATGCCGTAAGCCGAGTCAACTACCGGCGTTGTGTAGCCAAACTTCTGAACCAGCTCAGCCGCGCGATCGCGTAAAACTTCCGGCGACTTGTTCAGCGGAGTTATGCGATACATCGTCGTGTAACGTGAGAGAAAACAGATCGTGCCCGCCAGTACGACCACGGCCGCAAGCAGCGACACTGCGATTGCGGGCCTGAGCGCGCCTTGCTTCGGCGCGGCCGCAACCATTTCTGGCGAAGGTGTCTCACCTGCGGCCAGCGCGGCCGCGAGTGGATCGCCGCCGGGCGAAGCCGCCGCGACTTGCAGCGCTGACGCGGGACGCTTTGCCGGATCTCTTTCGAGACAACGGAAGATCACGCGCTCGATCAGCGGATCGAGCTCCGGCACATGTTCAGCCGGGCTGGTCGGCGTCGAATCACTGCGTCGCAAACGCAACAACTCGGGGAGGCTCGTCGCTTCAAATGCTTTCTTGCCGGTGAAGAGCTCGTAGAGCACGAGACCGAGTGAATAGATATCGCTCCTGGAGGT
>DATHTI010000491.1:0-6276 GCA_035463335.1 Pyrinomonadaceae bacterium
CAAATTATCGCGATCGATTGCGTAAGCGATTGCCTGTCGTACCTTGACGTTGTCGACTGGAGACGACGCTGTATTGATCGTCAACAAATTAACATTCGATCCGTTGAACACCTTCACTTGCAGGTTCGGGTCGCCTTCGAGTCGCTTCACTGCGTCCGGTGAGAGACTGGTCGGCATCGGTGCGATATCAACACGTCCTGACTGCAACTCCGCCTGTAGCTGGTTCATGTCCGAGAGCACGCGCACGCGCACGGCCGGCAGCTTGGGCGCCCCTTCCCAGTATTCGGCAAACGCCTCGACGTCGCACACCTGCTGCGCGTTGTCGTAACGCACAAACTTGAATGGACCACTGCCGAGCGGGTGCGTTTTTTGTGACTCGTAGCTGTCTTTCGGAATGATCGCGACCGGAACGAGGTTCGACAGCAATCCAACCCACGGCTCGATCAATGTAACCGTGACGGTGCGCGCATCCGGCGCCGCAACGCTCTGTATATAACTGCGTTTCTCATTGCCCGATCCTTTAAAAAAACTTGCCGACTTCGCAAAGTTGCTCGAGAAGACGAGATCGAGCGTGTACTTCACATCAGCGGAAGTCAGCGCCTGCCCGTTGTGAAACTTCACGCCGTCGTGAAGTGTGAACGTGTAAGTCAGGCCATCATCCGAGCGCTTGATGTCAGACGCGAGCTCGCCCACGTAATCAAACGCTTCATTCTTCTTGACGAGCGAGGTGAAGATCAGCGTGCGCACGCGTTCGCTGGCTGCGTCAACTGAAGGTGAGCCAATCGGGTCGATGGTGCGGATGTTGTCGCCGAGCGCGATGACGAATGCGTCGCTGCGTCGACGGCAGCCCGGGGGAAGAATCAACATGAATGTCAAAACGAGCAGCAGAACAAGCTTGCCGTTGCTCACTTAACGGTGCCTCCATAGGTGTAATTGAGCTTGGAATTGAGTCTGAGAATCTCGTCAGCGAGTTGCTGGAAGCGCGCCAGGTCGAGTGGCAACGGCGGCTCCATGATCGTCTTGGTCTTACAGATCCGATCGAGCGACTGTTTGATACGTTCTTCCGTTAACTTACCACTCTTTGCTGCTTCGAGGAGCCCGTGATAGCCGCGACGAATCTTGTCGGGACTCGCGCAGATCAGCATCATGTCTTCACCTGCGAGTGCCGCACGCACGACGGCGTCGTCGATTTCACAGTGACGCGCGATCGCTCCCATCTCGAGATCGTCAGTGACGACGAGATGTTTGTAGCCGAGCTCCTCTCGCAGCAGCTTCGTCACGATGTTGCGATTCAACGAAGCGGGTTCGAGCCGCCCGCCGGTAACTTCTTCTTTAATGTCGATGTTTGGAAAACCGCCGTGACTGACCATCACGCAGCGCACGCGATCGTCGCGACGCTGAAAGAGCTCGATGTACGGCGCGAGATCCTGCGCGATCAGGTCGTCGTGTGATAGTCGCACCACCGGCATCTCTTCGTGTGAATCGACTTCGCCTGCGCCGATACCCGGAAAATGTTTGAGACAGCCGAGAAGGCCGGTGCCCTGGAGCCCGCGCATGTAAACGGTTGTGTATCCAAGCACTTCGCCGGGTGAGCGTCCATAGGATCTTGAATAAAGACCGTTCGACAGCAGATCGCGATCCTCGGTCATGATCGACATCACGGGCGCGAAGTTGATGTTGAAACCGAGCATGCGCAGCACTTCGCCGGTAATTCGTCCGAGCGCGCGTGCCGCAGCGAGATCGCCGTGCTGGCGAATCGTTCGCGCGGACGGCATCGGCGTGAAGATGCGTCGTAGTCGATCGACGAGACCGCCTTCCTGATCGATACCGAAGAGTGGCGGTGTTGGAACGACTTCGCGAACCGCGTCGAGCAGAGAGCGGAGTTGTTCCGGACCGGCGACGTTGCGTCCGAAGATGATGACGCCGCCGGGCTTTATTTCCTCGACTAAGGCGCGTGCTTCGACGTCAAGCTCAGTGCCTGGAAGACCAATGAAAAGGAATTGTCCGATTTGTTGTTCAAGTGGAAGCGCGTAAAGATTTTCTGGCGACATTGATTCGCGAGTTTAGCATCTAGCCACAAAAAGGCACAAAAAGCACAAAAGAAAATTTTCAATAGCAGGCTTCAAATCTGGTTCAGCTTTTGTGCATTCTGTGCCTTTTGTGGCTAAAAATTTTTGTGCTTCTTTGTGGCATGTGTAGTATAAACGGCTCATGCCGCGCGAAATCACCGACCGGGGTCGCGTTGTTGAAGCCGTCCAGAATCTCGCTCTTACCGCTGAACTCTTCGAAGAACAAAACGGCAAACAGAAGTACGCCACCGATCTCGAAGTCATAGTTCAAGGTCGCGATTACGCGAATGGTAAGCGCGTCGGACCCTACGTCCGCCTGCTCACATACGATTCCGGCGAAGAGATCATGCGACAGGGCGAGTGGGGTGGAAACACTTTCTACATCGCCGTCGAAGGCACGCTCGACGTTTACGTTCGCGATGCTGATGCCCAGAAGAAGATCGGTCAGCTCGAGCCGGGCACGTGTTTTGGTGAGATGGCATTGCTGGCTGGCATCGAGCGCAATGCGACCGTTTCAGTGCCCGTGAACCAGACCGCGCTCGTGCTTGAAGTGACACGGCCCGCGCTGCGACTGCTGCGCAAGCTCTCAACCTTCGGCAACATCCTCGACGTGACTTATCGCGCGCACGGCGTCGATCGTCTCATCGAAGATCTCAGGCTCGTCACCGCCAAGCCTTTAAGCCAACCACTCGCGGACGAACTGCGCCGCACCGCGCGGTACATGGTCTACGGCAAGAACCACGTTCTCTGCAAAGAAAGCGTTCCGATCGATCGTCTGATTCTGATCAAGAACGGTTGGGTGCGACGCTCGCGTGGCGTTTTCTTTCATGCGGCCTCGCCGGAAGTCGTGTTGGGAATGGATGAAGGTATCGGGGTTGACTTTCTCGGCGGTGGAAACTGTCTCGGCATCGAAGGCGTAACCCAGCCCAACGTTTGGAGATACAGGGCCAGCGTGATGGCGCGCACTGAAGTGCTCGAGGTCCCGCTCGATCTGTTCTCGACAGATCCGGAATTGCGGAGACAACTAGCCGAAACGTTTTCCGGTCTTGCCACACTCGGCACGTCACTGCCGCCCACAATCGAAGCGCTTCCTGACCTCAACGCTCTAAAAGCCGCGGAAGAAGAGATCGCGACCGGCATCATCGACGGCACCAACGTGCTCGTGATGGACATGGACCTTTGCATCCGTTGCGGCAACTGCTCGCTCGCGTGTCACAAGATGCACGGGCAGTCGCGTCTGTTGCGGCGGGGAATTCAGATCGAGCGACCCACAACGATTGGCAAGAAGCGCTTGCAACATGCCCTCGTGCCGCAAGTCTGCATGCATTGCGCGGATCCGGAATGTTTGACGGGTTGTCCCACAGGCTCGATTTTTCGCGATCCGGTGGGCCATGTCGATATCGATCCGCACACGTGTATTGGTTGTTTCGATTGCGCGACGCAGTGTCCTTACGATGCGATCACGATGGTGCCGCGCACCGCGCCGCCCTTGCAGAACGGTTTCGCCTCGAAACTACGAAAAGTTTTCAGTTTGCGAAACGATCGGCTGGTGACGCCGGAGCCGTCAGACGATCCGGTTGCGATCAAGTGCAATCTTTGCGAAGACACGCCGCTCAATCCGCCGGGCGCGCGGCGCAAGGCTTATTCGTGTGAAGAGAATTGTCCGACGGGCGCGCTCGTGCGTGTCGATCCGATCGAGTACTTCAGTGAGATTGGACCAGCGCAGGGATTTGTATTTCGGGATCAGACTCACGCCGTCGGCCGGAACATTCACAAGAGCGATCCACTCGCACGTGCATGGCACCTCGCCGGTGCTGCTGTGACGATCCTGACTGCAGCTGTTTTGTTCTGGGCGCTGGGTAAATACGGGTTCGACACGGTGCTTGCGGGCACGTGGTTGACGTTGCGCTGGCTCACGGGAATTGTTGGGTTCGCAGGCGTGGCGATCGTGATGTCGTACGCGTTTCGGAAAAAGGTTTACCGGAAACGCGCGGGTGCGTTGCGTTACTGGATGCTGGCCCATGTTTACATCGGCGCGATTGCGGGCGTTGTGTTGTTGTTTCACTCGGGGCCACGCACCGGTGGCTTGCTCACGAGCGTGCTTTACGTCGCGTTTGATCTGACGTTGCTGTCTGGGATTGTCGGCATAGTTTCTTACTGGATCGTGCCGCGGATCATGACGCGAATCGAGGGCGAGCCTTTGCTGGTTGAGGATCTCGAGGGCCGCCGGAAAGAGCTGCAAAGTGACACGCGCACGATTCTCGAAAAGAGCGATGGATGGTTGAAGGAGGAGATCCGGGATCGAGTTTACCCGCGGTTCTTGTCGTGGGGGTTTTTGTGGCGACAAATCTGGCGGCGTGAGGAGCTAAAGGCCCTGTTGGCCCAGGCGCGACAGGAGTTCAAAGATCGCACCACGAGACAGACTACCGATGAAGAGCGGGATTTGTTGATATCGGCGGTGGAGACTGCTGTTACCTTGCGACGCGTTGATGCTTTATTGGCGCTGCACTGGTTGTTGCGGTTTTGGATACCGATGCATATCGCGGCGACGTCGATCATGCTGACGCTGATGCTGGTCCACATCGGGCAAGTCGTGTTCTTCAGAGTTAATTGATGCCGGCGAACCAGTTCATCATCATTCGTGACGATCTTGCGGTCGATCCGGTGACGATCATCACTGACGGGTTGCTGATCGGCCGGCTGCCGCAGTGTGAGCTGCTCCTCAATCATCCTTCGGTGTCGCGGGTCCAGGCGGGTATCAGGCAGTTCGAAGGCTCCTATTACCTCTTCGCTTTGCGCCCGAAGAATCCTGTCATTCTCAACGGCAAGCCGGTTGAAGAGAACGAAGCGCTCGCTGCCGGCGATATCATCGAAGTTGGACCGTTCCATTTACAGATCGACTCCGCTGACGATGCGCTCGTGATACGTGTCGAGGTTCGTATCGGCATGAAGGTTTCCGAGATCGACGTAAGCGATGCGGGTCTGAGCACTGACAATCTGGTCGACCCAACTAATGCGAAAGCGAAGAAGCCGCGTGCGGCGCCGATCGCGGCCACGAAAGCGCTCGACGTTTTCTGGGACAAGCGCATTCGCGACGTTGGCAAGATGACGCGTCCTTCGCCGCTTTATCCGAAGGGTGGGCGGCGCAGTGGCAAAGCGCAATACAACTGGATGCCGACGACGGATCTGCTTTCGCGCTGGCCCGTTGCGTTTTTCACGTGGGCGCTGCTGGTTGTCGGATTAGTTTCGGTAGCGGCAGCTTACTGGTACACGAGCGCGTTCTCGCCTGCGCCGATCTCCAAGGCGCACGCGTTGACACAGCTCAGCACGCTGCCCGCGATCGCCACCACGCCAAACTCCGGCTCGTGTACAAACTGTCATTCGTTGTCAGGCAACATGGAGCAGCGCTGTGCTGCGTGTCATCGCACTGAAGCGTTTACAGCCACGGTGATCAAGCCACACGAAGCCTCGGGGATTGGCTGTGTTGATTGTCATGCGGAGCATCAGGGTGTGGAGTTTAGTGCGACGGCGGGCGCGCTGGCTTCATGTACCCCTTGCCACCATGACGGGAATCAGAAGGTTTATAACGGCCGGAAGGTTGGGACGCCGCATGGTGGGACGTTTGGATATCCGGTGGTGAATGGAGAGTGGAGTGCGAAGTCGATCAATGACGAGGAGTGGGATTTACGTAAGCTCAGCGTCGTGCGGTTGCCTACTGACACGGATCAGAAGTGGCGCAGCAATCAGTTTCACGCGCTTCACGATCAGCGTGTGAAGATCGCGCCGGGGATGAAGGGCAATGCGGAAGGCCGATTGTCGTGCTCGAGCTGCCACAACTCATTCGAGCCACTCGATAGAACCACACCCCGGACCACCTGCGCTAACTGCCACGTCACCAATAACCAACCAAACTGCACCTCCTGCCACGTGCAGCACATCCTCACGACGCACCGCTGGGCCACGTCGATGCTTTAGCCACAAAAGGCACAAAAACACAAAGTGAAGTTGTGAGTTCAGAGTTCAAACTTCAGCTTGGTCCACCAAACACAGCAGCGTAAAGTTGAACCGGCTTTGCACGGCGAATCCTACAAATCCGTGATTCGTCGTGCAAAGCCGCTTGAACTCTAAGCTCGTCAAAATTTATTTGTGCTTTTGTGCCTTTTGTGGCTAAAGCATCGACGTGGCCCAGCGGTGCGTCGTGAGGATG
>DATHTI010000492.1:0-12010 GCA_035463335.1 Pyrinomonadaceae bacterium
ACCGCGCCTGAGCCGTGTCTCACGCGAATGAGACCCTCTTTTTGCAGGCGACGATAGGCGAAAGCGACCGTGTTCAGGTTAACACCAAGATCCGACGCCACCTGCCTGACCGGCGGCAAAAGCGTCCCCTCCTCAAGCTCACCACGCGCAATTAGCGTTTTAATCTCATCAACCAGTTGCTGGTAGAGAGGCCGCGCGTCTCGTTCATCGACTGTTACGAACATATTGTCTGTTGACTCTATACACTAGACAATCTTCTCTGTCAAAGAGATTGCCGATTGCACCACCGCTCCGATCTTCGCCTCAGAAACGACTGTATCACCCACCATAAACAGATTTGGGATCGACGTTCGATGCCCAACCTCGACGGCTTCATCTACTCCGAGCACCATCCCCAGCTTTCGCCGCGTTGCGTCGTAATAAGTGCGCGGATTTGCAGTTTCAATCACTTCGATATCGCTGCCGAGCTCGGGTAATGCCGCATGCAACCTGCTCCAGAAATGCTCGAGCGCTTCCTGGTCCCATTCTTCGTAGTCTTCCTCACTCGATTGATAAGCGAACCACGCGTCGATTTCCGTGCGTGTTGTGAACGTCACGGCGCGCTTACCCGGCGGCGCCATTCCACTCGACGAGATCGCGAGTGTGAATTCACCTTCACTATCTTCTACACGCATCAACTCCGCCGGCAGCCGCGCCACCGCTGAATCGTCAATCCCCGCATACACAACGTAAACGCCAGCGCCGCGAAGCTCTTTCAGATGCTTCTTGATCTCAGGAGGCGTGCGGTTCAGCCCCACGAGTTTGCCGTACGTGTCCCAGACCGTGAGATTGCTCACGATCGCCCTTTTCGCAAAAACTCTCTCACCACTCAACAGATCGACTCCCGTCGCATTTCCCACTTCGTCATATGCGAGCCGCAGCACCGGTGAATTCAAACGCAAATTGCCGCGGCTCTGCTTGATCGACTCAGCCAGACGCTCCGCGAGAGTCGCCGGTCCTCCAGCAATCGAGTAAAGATCGTCTGTTGCTAGTGTGACGTCACTTCCATCCAGGCGGCGCAGGACGTAAGGCGACTGGCGCAGCGTGGCTTCAGGCATAGCGACCGGTAGTTGAGAAAAGAGCGTGTCGTAAACCTCTCCGGCGCCAAAACCGGTGTAGAGACCCATGCCCGGCTCGAAGTCATACCCGGCAAACTCGACGCGCGCGATGCAGCCGCCGACCTGCGATTGTCGCTCGAAAAGGCACGTGTTCAGCCCGCGCGCAGACAACAACGCCGCGACGGTCAGGCCACCAATACCGCCTCCAACTACGACGACGTCGTAAGCGCTCATCCTCGTCTCTACTTGAAAATGTCTTTGTCGACGAAGCCGCCCAGGATGATGAAGAACGCCTGAATGCCGTTGAACACGAGGTGAATGATAAAGGCAGGAAGGACTTTACCCGTGACTGCGCGCGTTACGGTCAAGGTGACGCTCAGCACCGTGATGACAGCGATTACAGCGAGGTTGTTGCGGTATTGAAAGACGTGCACGCCTGCGAATAGCAGCGACACGAGCGCGATCGCGACGCCCATTCCCGCCGCTCTTTCGAGTGTGCGATAGAGCAGGCCCCGATAGATCACCTCTTCGACAAGGGGCGCGCTGACAACCGCCACTAAAGCTGTCGCCACACGTGT
The DNA here is from genome assembly GCA_035463335.1 of Pyrinomonadaceae bacterium. GTDB lineage: Bacteria > Acidobacteriota > Blastocatellia > Pyrinomonadales > Pyrinomonadaceae > PSRF01. The sequence goes on from DATHTI010000492.1 coordinate 1,676, forward strand.
ATAGATGGAGCTCTCGATCAGAAGATCGAGATCAGTCTTGCGTTCCCCGTAAAGCGATGTGATGCCGAGGGCGAGAAGAAAGAGGAGCGTGGCCACGAGCACACTGCCGAGGGTGGCCACAATCTGACTCATATTCGTAGGCCAGTCGAAGTCGATGTTCTTCCAGAACGGGCGCCGCCCACCGTACGTGACGGCGAGCCACACAATCACCAACGTGAGCAGGTGCGTTGGAAGAATCCCCAGCACCGAGAAAAAGATCAGCATCTTGTCTGTGCTGAGCGCTTCCGGTGTGGGCGCCCCGAACTTGGCGATGCGATAAACGAGATACGGAATGGCGAAGATTAGCGGGACGAACAGAAGTAAGACGACGCTTGCGGCCCACACTCCGAAGCTGATCGCAACGTCACGCCACGCGGTCATCCACGACGTCTGTGCCGGAGCCTGAACTGCTTCGCTGGGCCGCGGTTCTGGTGGCGGCGCGTGTTCTTCAGGAAGCCGAGTTATCTGCTGCTGCGATGATTCTTCGGTAAACACCTGGATGAGTGTAGCAAACCTTGGACAGGATTACAGGATTTTCAGAATGATCAGAATATTCATGATAATTCTGTAAATCGTGTAATCCTGTCTAATTCAATCCTCGTTATACGGCCGGATAGTCAACGTCGAGCATAGGGGCGCCGACGCGTGGCGCGGCAAGCATCAAGCCGATGATCGTCTTCGCATCCTGAATCTCGCCGCTCGTGATCATCTCGAGCGCATCGCCGATTGGCAGACGAACAATATCAAGCACCTCGTCTTCGTCAGGATTCGGCTTGCCTTCTGAAAGTCCGGTTGCCAGATACACCCACATCTTCTCTTCCAGAAACCCCGGCGACACAAAGAACTCCGTCAGCTTATCAAGCTGCTCCGCTGCGAGTCCGAGCTCCTCTTCGAGCTCACGCATGGCGCAGGCGTCGGGACGTTCGCCGTCCTCAAGTGTTCCGGCCGGAAGCTCGAGCAGGTAACGGACTGCCGGATGGCGATACTGCCTGACGAATACGACCGTGCCATCGTCGTGAACTGGCACGATTACGGCGCTGCCCGGGTGATGGACCACGTCACGTTGATAAGTGACCTCACCCTCACTCACAGTGTCAACCATGACCTGGAACACGCGGCCGTCGAATACTTTCTGGCTGTTCAATATCTTTGGTAGCTCTTTGTGTGGTGTAGTCATCTTATTTTCCTAACGCAAACTCAATATCTGTGGGCGCATTTCACCCGCGAGATACAGCGATCCGGCAACGCAAATCATTCCTTCGCGGGGCGTGTTGGCGAGTGCGATTTGCAAAGCCGTCGAGCTGTCGTCACTCTTCAAAATCTGTCCTCGAGCATAGCGCGCCGCGATGGGTTCGAGCATTGTAACCGTAGCGCTGCGCGGGTTCCGAACTGTCGTCAGAACCAGCAAGTCTGCAAGCGGAAACAGGATCTCGCCGATCTGCTCGAGTTGCTTATCACGCATTGCTCCAAAAACCAACGTCAGCGGTCGTCGAGCGAGCTCGTCGAGATACTCGCGCAATGATTCCGCCCCCGCGGGATTGTGCGCGCCGTCGATCAGGAACGCCGGACGATGTTCGATCAATTCCAGTCTGGCCGGGTGCTGCGCGGTTTCGAGCCCCCGCACGATTGCAGCGCGCGGAATATCAAAACCAGTTTCGCGCAACAACCCGGCGAGATGAATCGCCACTGCCGCGTTCTCGACCTGGTGACGCCCGCGCAGCGCGAGGTTAACCGGGTCTTCGATCAAGTTGGAATCATCATCAACGAGAATCGGAGTTACTCCGGTCTGTTTACACCGTTCCAGCAAGACATCCAATGCTTCGGGATACCGTTGCCTGCCGATCACTGCCTGCACACCCGGACGAATGATCGCAGCTTTTTCAGCGGCGATGCTCGCGATCGTGTTGCCGAGATACTCCTGATGGTCCAATGCGATCTGTGCGATGGCTACTATGTTTGCGTTTGCCGCGGTGGTGGAGTCGAGGCGCCCGCCCAATCCGGTTTCGAGAATGGCGAGCCTGATGGCAGCGTTACGAAAAGAGAGAAGGGCGATCGCGGTTACCTGCTCGAAGAAAGTCGGCAGGGCTTCTAGCTGTTCGGAAACCTCGCGGACGCGGGTCGCGCAAGCCGCAAATTCTTCGCGCGTAATGTCAGTACCGGAGACCTTGATACGCTCGGTGATGGAAACGAGGTGAGGCGAAGTGTAAAGCCCCGTCTTGATGCCCGCCGCACGACAAATCGCATCGAGCATAGCCGCAGTCGAGCCTTTGCCATTCGTGCCCGCGATCTGCACTGACGGGAACGCGCGTTCGGGATTATCGAGAGCGCTGAGAAGAAGTTCGGTGTTACGGAGGCCGAGCTTGATCGCGAGAGTCTCATGCCCAAGACTCAAAAGATAATCAACAGCCGCCTCAAAATGCATAAGAAAATTTAGCCACAAAAAGGCACAAAAATCACAAATGAAAAAGTGAGGGGAAGGCGCTCCAGTAAAAACAAAGCGTAAAGCGGCTCACGTACTAAAATCCCTTTTGTGTTTTTGTGCCTTTTTGTGGCTAAAAATTTCTGTGCCTTTTTGTGGCTACTCTTTTAATTTTGCGGCGCGACGGGCGCGTTCGATGTCTGATTCCCCGTGAATTTCGGGGTTCATCATGAAGTTGAGCAGCTTGGCGATGTAGTCGCGCATCTCGCGGCGATCGACGATCGCATCGATCATGCCGTGATCTAGTAGAAACTCCGACTTCTGAAAATCCTTTGGCAGCTTTTGTCGAATCGTCTGCTCGATCACTCGCGGTCCCGCAAATCCAATCAGCGCCTTTGGCTCAGCGATGATCACGTCGCCGAGCATCGCAAAACTCGCGGTGACGCCGCCAGTCGTCGGATCGGTCAGAACGGAAATAAACGGCAGGCGCGCTTCATCGAGTGCTGCGAGCGCAGCGGAGATCTTCGCCATCTGCATGAGCGAAAGCGTGCCTTCCTGCATGCGCGCGCCACCGGACGCAGAAAAGATGATCACAGCGCCGTGCTCTTCCATCGCGCGCTCGATCAACCGCGTGACTTTTTCACCGACCGCGGAGCCCATCGAGCCACCAATGAAACTCATGTCCATCGCCGCCGCCAGCACCGGATGATCGCCGACTGTGCCACGCCCGTTGATGATCGCTTCGGGTAAGCCTGACGATTCTTTTGCTTGCGCGATTCTTTCCGAGTAGGGCTTGCTGTCAACGAATTGGAGTGGGTCGATCGAGATCACCTCGGCGTCGAGCTCTTCAAATTTGCCGTCGTCGAAAAGGAGTCGCAGCCGTTCGCGCGCGCCGATGCGGAAGTGGTGGTTGCAGTGTTTACAAACCTGAAGCGCGTCTTCGAGCTCACCGGTGAACAGGTGTGCTTCACACCCGTCGCATTTAACAAAGACGTTTTCCGTCTTGACGACGCGTTCTTCGAGCGGGACTGCTTCGATTCGTTTGCTCTTCTTACTGAACCAGGCCATAGGAATGCCGGGAAGCGTAGCACAAACCGAAAATCTGTGGTATCCGCGGCTAGAACTCGATGCCTTGTTGCGCGCGAATGCCGGCGGTAAATGGATGTTTAATCTCGGTCATTTCGGTCACCAGATCGGCGGCTTCGATCAGCTCGGGTGGCGCGTCACGGCCAGTGACGACGATGTGCAGCGCGGGTTGTGAGGCGCGGATCGTGCGAAATTCTTCAACCACCTCATCGACCGGTAACATCTTGTAGCTCAGCACATAGACCAGCTCATCGAAGACCAGCATATCGTAATCGCCCGAGCGCAACTTCTCGACGCAGAGCGCCCACGTCTCGCGCGCGGTCTTGATGTCCTGCCCGGGGTTCTTCGTGTCCCAGGTAAACCCGTCGCCCATTGTGTGAACTTCGATCCCGAGTTTTTCCGCGGAGACGTGTTCACCGTAGCGATCATTGCGCGATTTCATGAACTGAATCATGCAGCACTTCAGCCCGCGTCCGGCGGCACGCATCATCAAACCAAGCGCGCACGTCGTTTTACCCTTGCCGTTTCCGGTATGGACCATCAGCAGCCCGCGCGTTTTCTCCTGATAGTCAGCGCGTCGCCACTTATATTTTTTATCTGTTCCGGACATAGATCTTTAAAGCAATAAAAGGCACGACAAGCACAAATAAAACTTCTGTGCTTTTTGTGCCTTTTGGTGGCTTAGATAACTGATTCGGTTTCTTTCAACGCGTCTTCGGTGATGTCAGTGGCGCCGTTCGCACGCTTCACGGCGTCCTGGAGCAGGGCAACGATCGTCGTTTCAGCTTCTTCCCAGCTTCCCTTGAGCGTGCAGCCGGCTGCGTTTCGATGACCACCACCGCCAAACTTCTCAGCGACCTTCGCAACGTTGACGTCGCCTTTCGATCTCAAGCTCGTGCGATAAACTCCGGGCTCACACTCCTTCAGCATCGCAACCGCCTCGACTTCACCAACTGTCAACGGATAGTTAACAAAGCCATCGGCATCTTCATCGGACGCCTGTGCCTGCTGTTGCATCTCGAGCGACTGCCGCATGCACGCAACGCGCCCGCTTTCGTCTCTGCGCGCGGTCGAGAGCACTGCACCCATGAGCTGAATCCGGCTCCATGGGTAGCTTGCAAACACCGCCTCGGCAGTCTTCGCCGGTTTAACTCCGGTCCGTACGAGCTCGGAAGCGACTTTGAACGTGCGCTCGGTAGTGTTCGAGTAATGAAACGATCCGGTATCGGTTATCAGCGCCGTGTAGACGCATTCAGCAATCTCTTTCGTGACGCGAACGCCGGTCGCTTTGCAGAGGTTGTAGATCATCTCACCGACTGCCGAAGCCGTTGAGTCGATCCAGTTGATGTTGCCGAAGAGCGCGGTGGTCGAATGGTGATCGATGTTGACGACGAACTGTTTGTCGAGATCGACGAGGCCGGGCCGCGTGATGTCGGAACACTCGATCACGAACACTGCGTGGTAGGAAGGATCGACTGCGGGAGTGACGCGTACATCGTCAGCGCCCGGCAGTTGCTGGTAAGCATGTGGGACTGGATCGCGCATGATCACTTCGACATCTTTATCGAGCGCGCGCAACAACCAGTAAAGACCGAGTGACGATCCGAGACTGTCACCGTCAGGGCGAATGTGCGAGGTGATCGCGAAACGACGTTTTGCCTCGATCAGCTCGACTACTTGACTAAGCATGGTGCAACAAAATCGGATCGGCGTGTATCAACCGCTAATCCCCTACCTCTTCCTCTTCCTTTCCTTTACTTTCCCATTCTCGCTCAATCTCATTCAGCAATTGATCGACGCGCTCGCCTTCTTCTTCCACGCGATCGCGCACGAAGTGAATCTCAGGCGTGCGCGGAAGATTCAACGAAAGTCCCAGTTGCTTGCGCACGAACGGCGCAGCGTGCTTCAGAGCTGCAAGTGCGGCCTTGTGCTCGTCCTCGTCACCGGCGACGGTCACGTAAACACGCGCAGCGCGCTTGTCAGACGAAAGCCGAACGTCAGTAACCGTGACCATCGTCAACCGCGGGTCTTCCAACTCGTAGCCGACAATCTGAGCAATCTCTTCCTTCAGAGTGTCCGCTGTTCTCTCTGCTCGACGCATTGCACTTACAACTCAGTGGCCGCAACTCGCTCGACGATGTAAGCCTCAATCTGGTCGCCGACTTTCACATCGTTGAAGTTTTCCAGACTGATGCCGCATTCAAAGCCTTCACGAACCTCGGACACGTCATCCTTGAATCGTCGCAACGAAGCGATGTTGCCTTCCCAGCTCACCACGCCATCGCGAATAAGCCGCGCCCGCGCATTGCGACGAATCGTTCCATCGATGACCATGCAACCAGCGACGACTCCAGCTCTCGGTACACGGAAGACTTCGCGGACGGCTGCCTTGCCGAGAATCTTTTCCTTCTCGATCGCTTCGAGCATGCCGATCATGGCCGCGCGAATCTCTTCCTCAACCTTGTAGATGATCGAGTGGAGACGAATATCGACTGCCTCCTGCTTCGCCACATCCGCCGCACGTGCTTCAGGTCGCACGTTGAAGCCGATGATCACGACTGCCGAAGACGACGAGCCGGCCTGCGTAGCAGAACCGAGTAACACGTCTGACTCGGTGATCGCGCCCACGCCCGATCGAATCACTTTCACCTTCACGCGGTCGGTGGAGAGTTTTTGCAGTGTCGACTTCAACACTTCGACTGAACCCTGCACGTCGGCCTTGATGATGACCAGCAGCTCCTTGACTTCGCTCTCGCCCAACGCTTCGATACCGCGCTTGGTCGTCTGCAACAGTGTTGCCTGGCGACTCAGCATCTGACGGTGCTGTGATATCGACTGCGCTTTGGTGATGTCCGAGACGACCTGCAAACTCTCGCCAGCCTGTGGCACGCCCTGCAAACCAAGCACTTCGACCGGAGTTGCTGGTCCGGCTTCAGTGATCGGCTCGCCACGATCGTTGAACATCGCACGAACCTTGCCGGATATCTGTCCGACGATGAAGGGTTCGTGAATTTTTAGCGTTCCCTGTTGGACCAGCACGGTCGCCACCGCTCCGCGGCCGCGATCGAGTTTGGCTTCCAGCACGACGCCCGAAGCGAGACGCGTCGGGCTCGCCCGCAGGTTCAGAATGTCTGAAGTCAACAGAATCGTTTCGAGGAGTGTTTCGAGGTTCTGTCGCTTCTTCGCGGAGACCTGGACCATTTCCGTCTCGCCGCCCCACTCGAGAGGCGAGAGGCCCTGCGTAGCCAGCTCCTGTTTGACACGATCGGGATTTGCATCGGGTTTATCGACCTTGTTGATGGCAACGATGATCGGAACACCCGCGGCTCGCGAGTGCTCGATAGCTTCGATCGTCTGTGGCATGACGCCGTCATCAGCAGCGACGACGAGCACGACGATGTCGGTCGCCTTCGCCCCGCGCGCGCGCATCCTCGTGAACGCTTCGTGACCGGGCGTATCGAGAAACACAACGCGCCGAGTCTCTTCCGGATTATCCGGATTCGGGACCTGCACGCTGTACGCACCGATGTGCTGCGTTATGCCGCCGGCCTCGCCACCCGCGACATCGGTTGTGCGGATCGCGTCGAGCAGCGAAGTCTTACCGTGATCCACGTGGCCCATGACAGTGACGACAGGCGCGCGCGGCAATTCAACGTCATCGGCATCAGCGGCAATGAGCTCTTCAAACTCTTCTTCCGCCACCATCTCTTCAAACGGCACGAACGACACGTCGTAACCGAAACGTTTACCGAGATCGGCAGCAACGTCGTCCATCAACGGTTGGTTGATAGTTGCGAAAACACCGCGTTGCAAAAGCAGCGTCACTACGTCTTTCGGTTTGATACCGAGCTTCTCTGCAAACTCTTTAACAGTCGAACCCTCGATCAAGCGCACTGATTTCAGCTCGCCCGAGCCAGGCATCTCGAGACGACCGGCAATGCGATCTTCGAGTGACAACGCCTTCGGCGGTGGAATGAAATCGCGATTGTCGAACCTTCCGGCCTTGCCTTCGATCTTTCGACCGCCGCGCGGGCTACTGCGTCGCGAGCGACGACGACCGGCGTCTGGTGGTGGAATGTATGTAGTTTGCGGCGTGGCCGTCTCACCCGGCGTTCCGAGTCGCTCAGATCGCGGCAGTGATGGTCGCTCTCGCAATCGATTTCGATCAGAAGGGCGCTGCTGCGGTTGCTGCTGCTGCGGTTGCTCCCTCGACGGCGCGGGCGGTGGCGGTGGTGGTGCGGGAGCACGCTCGCCGGGACGTATGCCGGCGTTCAGCGCGGCCGCCGTCGGTCGTAAAACTCTGACTTGCCGCGATGGTGGCGGCGGTGGTGCAGGCGCTGGCGGAGGAGTGACCTTCACTTCGACGCCATTCGAGGGCGCAACCACTTCCGGAGCGATGATTGGCTCTTCGATGACCGGTGCGTCAGCCACCGGCGCGACTTCAACCGGCGCAGGCGGTGGCGGCATTTCCTCGATCACCGGAGCTTCCGCGCGTGCGGCCGGAGCCAGCTTCTTGACCAGCCTCGTAGTAGCGACGGGCGGCTTGGCGGGTTGTGGCCCAGGCCCAGGCGATGTTGCCGGTGCGGCTGGCGCTGGAGCTTCAACGGGCTCGGCGGCCATAGGAGCCGGCGGCGCATCCGGTTCAGGCTCGTGGACCTCGAGCTCAGCCTCGAGGGCGGGCGCTTCCGAAACCGGCAGCACCGCGCGCTTGACCACTTTCACCGCGCGCTTGACGGTCGTTTCCTTCTTCGGAAAGTACTTGTTCCGAATCTTCTCGGCGAGCTCTTTCGAGACCGAATTGGAAGGCACGCTCACGTCCACACCTTCACGACGCACCTCTTCGATGAGTCGCTTGGTATCGAGCTTTAATTCTTTGGCGAGATCGTAAATACGAACTTTAGAGGAAACTGTCATGCACTCCTTCTCGACGCTACTTCCTGCGTCCTGACGACCTAAGTGATTGGGCACCGCATGCCCAACCCTCAGCGTCGATCAGAAGTTCGGCGCCTGACAGCAGGGGCAATGCGGGCAACACAAACGGCCCGAAGAGACCGCATTTGTGTTGTTACTATGTGACTGCATCAGTGGTTCTCATCGTCGTCTGTGCTCCCGCCTGATGCAGTCTCATCCGAAACTGCGGGAGCCGATGTCGTAGCTTCATCAGCCGTAGCGTCTGAAGCGAGCTCTTCATCTTCCAACTCCTGCGCCACTTCATCGATGTGTTCGAATGCTTCGACACCCGAGGAAGTAATGTCAGGAGACGGCGTAATCGTGTCAGGCCGCAAGTCGCGACCTGCTTCCTGCAATGCGATCTCGTCTGCCGAGATCGGCTCAGCTTCAGTCACCGCTACGGGATCAGCCGATTCCCAGGCGTTGATCTCTGCTTCAGCGTTGAAGGGAACACCGTTCTCGACGGCTTCGTCGTAACCTTCAGCGGGTGATTCCGGAGACGGCACGACTTCTTCATCCATGGTCTCGTCGAACTCGGCGGAAACGGCGTGTTGCTCTTCAATTACGCCTTCTTCGTCTTCAGCGAGATTTCGATCGCGCAGGGCCGTCACTGCTTTGGCAGCTTCCAGGATCACTTCCGCTTCGTCCAAACTAAGATCGAGGAACTCGACCAGGTCGTCGACTGAAACCTGCGCAAGAGCATCGATATCGTTAATGCCGTGTTCAGCGAGCGCTTCAGCCTGCGACGCAGTGACACCTTCGATAGCCGAGAGCGGCACGGCCTCGCCGGAAGCAATGAGCGCGCCCATCTGTTCGGTGACTTCGCGCTTGATCTCTTCTTCGCTGCGGATGTCGATGTTCCAACCGACAAGCTTGGTAGCGAGGCGAACGTTTTGACCGCGCTTACCGATCGCCAGCGAGAGTTGATCCTCGTTGACGATGACTTCCATCTGCCGGTTTTCGATGTCGGTGATTCTGACCTGATTGACTTTCGCAGGTGAAAGCGCGTTGGCGGCAAAAACTGAGGGCTCGTCAGACCATTCGATGATGTCGATCTTCTCACCGCGAAGCTCGCGGATGATCGCCTGCACGCGTGAGCCTTTCATACCGACGCAGGCGCCGACCGGATCGACGTCGCGCTCGTTCGACATCACGGCGATCTTGGCGCGCTCGCCGGGTTCGCGTACGGCTGACTTGATCACGACGGTGCCGTCGTAGATTTCCGGCACTTCCATTTCAAACAGACGCAGCAAAAGCTCTGGCGACGTGCGTGAGACTTCGACCTGTGGTCCTTTTGACTCTTTCGATACGTTATTTATAACGACGCGAATGCGCTCGCCCTGGTTCCACTGCTCGCCGCGTGATTGCTGTGAACGCGGCAGGATCGCCTCGAGATTGCCGAGATCGACGATGATGTTGCCGCGCTCGAACCGTTTGACGTAGCCGTTGACGAGGTCGCCGATCTTGTCGATGTACTGCTCGTAAACGTTGCTGCGAACGGCGTCGCGGACTTTCTGAAACAGGATCTGCTTGGCTGTCTGGGCGGCGATGCGACCGAGCTCTTCCATCGGCAATGGGAGCAAAAGGGCGTCGCCGAGCTCGACTTCGTCGCCGGCGAGCTCGCGCGCTTCGACGATAGAGAGTTCGGGGGCCGGGTTCTCGACTTCGTCAACGACGACCTTCGAGGCGGAGAGCTCGATGCCGGTTTCGGCGTTCCAGTCGACCTGAATATCTTCACCGGATCGAAACTGCTTCTTGGCGGCCGCACGCACGGCCTCCTTCATAGCTTCGATCACGAGGTCGCGGTCGATACCCTGTTCCTGGCAAAGCGCCTCGATATT
>DATHTI010000493.1:0-8485 GCA_035463335.1 Pyrinomonadaceae bacterium
CTTGGCCGAGTGGGTGCATCATATTGAGCCCTCATTACGAGTAATCACAATGAATACCTTTGCGTCGCCTTGTGCTCTGATTCAACTCACGGAAAATTCGGAGACGACCTTTCTGGCCAATATTTAAACGCGACAAACTAATAACATTTCTCCAGAAAACTTTGGCATTCTAAAGCCCGCTAATTTCCAGGTGTTCCTGCTTCGTCGCTTTAAGTTTAGACCACGAGGACGCGTTAAATACAACTCATAACTTTTGACACAGGCACTCCCGGCATTATGTGGTAGAAAGTGCTGAAAAGATGGTCGGTTAGTAAAATCCGCAGCGAGGGGTCTGGCATACGCAAGAACAGATGGTTTAAGATGCGTTCAGATTCATCAGCTTTACAGCGAGTCGGCTGGTCCAATTATAGCTGTAAGTTATTGATTCTACGCCCGCTTAGCTCAGCGGTAGAGTACTCGCTTCACACGCGAGGGGTCAGTAGTTCGAATCTACTAGCGGGCACCACAATTCCACGCATTTACGGGCGACCAAGGGTCGCCCGTTTTGCTAGTGTGATTTTTTCCGCAATCCCGCCACAAATATACAGATGAGATATCGGAGGTCATTATTATGCTTCATCATGTATTGCGTGGGTTGATTATCACGGTTTTTATTGCCGGTTTCGCTACTTCAGGTAAGGGTCAGGGCATGGCGCGGCCGATGAACGCGTCGTCTTTGGTAGGCACGTGGAGTGGTGAGTCGATCTGTGTCGGCAAGCGTTCGGCTTGCAAAAATGAAGTGGTGGTTTACAGGTTCGAGCCTGTCGCCGGCAGGTCAACACTCATAACATTACTCGCTGACAAGATCATCAGAGGCAAGCGTGTGCCGATGTACTAATTGGACTTTCAATACAACGAAACGAGGCGAACGCTATCATCCGAGTTCAGACAAGGACGCACGCAGGGCATTTGGGAATACAAGGTGACCGGCGACTCCCTCGAAGGTACGGGTATTGTCTTGCCAGGTAAATCGGTTGCTCGTCGTGTTAAGGTGAAGCGAGTCAGAGAAGATCAAATGCCAACTGCACCGGATCACAACTCATATGGACCATGAACCAAACTGAGCGCCTGTTTTCATACGGAACGTTGCAAACAGAGTCCGTGCAACTCTCGACTTTCGGTCGAAAGCTCCACGGCACTCCCGACGCCTTAGCCGGATACCGCTTGCAGATGATCCAGATCACGGATCAGGATTTCGTCATCGCGAGTGGCGCCGAGCTTCACCGCAACCTCGAATTCACCGGCAACACGTCAGACCTCGTCGAAGGCACAGTCCTCTCCGTTACCCAACACGAACTCGAGCAAGCCGACGCCTACGAGCCGGATGGCTACAAACGGGTGCGAGTCAAATTACGGTCAGGTACTGAAGCGTGGGTTTATCTCGATACGACAGCGCCGCAAGGTAAAGCTTGAACTCTGAACACTAAAACCGCCACTCGAGTTTGTCGCCCTGCGTGTACAAGTACGCATTGGGAAACAAACTGTTGCTCCCCAGAATCCCGTCACGACTCGTCGCTGCCGGTGGCTGCAAGACGAGATTTGTCTCACCGATGCCTTCAAAGAAATGCGTGGTCCACTTGTAGGCGACCTTTTCAAGCGCGTTTGCGCGCGTCTCCTGAACCACGCCGTTGAGGTTACGGAGCGTTGCCTTGCTCGTCTGCGGATTGATCGTAAGCGTGTCCCCGTTTACTGAATACGAGCCACTCTCCTCGATGGTCCACCAGCGCTGCGAGGTGATGTTTCGCTCCGACTTGAAACTGTAGCTGCCGTCGGCGTTGAAAGTGTAACGCAACCGGATGTGACCGTTATTCACTGCCGAGGACGTGGACCATGCACCAAGAATTTTTCCACTCGCGGAACTTGCCACAGCCGTGGTAGTGCTGGGACCATCAACGACAATGCGCGCACCGGAAAGCCGCAGATTCTTCGCTTCCACACCAAGCGCCAAACGCAGGGCGTAATCAGCAAACTGCTTCATCGTCGCCAGCCCTTGCGCATCGTTTCGCTGCTTCGCCTCCATGTAATTAGTCAACGCGAAGCCACCCATATACACAAGCCAGTCGTGCATCTTGTGCTTCTCTGGACCACTCATCCGGGCAAACGCCGGGATCCGCGCCATCGCCTGCTGCAACGACTCCATCAGCTTCGCGACATCCGCGTCTGACGGCATCTCCGTCTGGTAATAACTCATCACATTCGCCGCGATGAAAAACGTCATCGCCGCGCCGAGATTGTTTAACTTCCCTTCCCGCGCAACCTCGGCTTCGTAGGCCTGTTTCAATTGCGCAAACGCCTGGACCAACGCGGCCCGCTCCTCAGGCGTTCCTCCAAGCGCATCGGCCAAAGCTTTCGACACGCCGGAATCACCCGCGGGCGTAAACTTCAACACTTCAACACGCGCGTCTTTGGCACCGGTCTCTTTGAGCAGCTCCCAGAGACTCGAGACGTCAGGACCGCTATATGTTTGCCGCACCTTCTCATCGATTTGCGCGCGCGCGCAAGGATTGAAAAGCAACACGAAAAGTACGACGCCGAGGGCTTTAGCGATAGTCATCGCCCCAGAGTACCACGATCAATTGATATCAAACACACAACCCGGCGAAGCCTCGCAAAGTATGACGTCATAACTCTCCAGCAGCGGCATCGCGAGTCGCTCCAACTCGTTCTTCCATAACTCGCCACCGTAGAACGCATCGCGCATGCGCTCGCGTTCTTCGAGGGACGGAAAGCTTCGCAGAAACACAAACTTGTTTGGATTCTCGACATCCAAAAATGGACCAGTCACCTTCATGCCGTACGTGCGTTGCGCGGGAATCGCCCGCGTCTCAAACAACTTGATGAACTCTTCGCGCTTGCCGGGCTTGATTCGGTAGCTGCGGACTTCTACTATCATTCGCAAACCTCCTATTTCGTATAAAGGACTGTAAACCGACTTATGAGCGCCAGCAAGAAGGCACTTTCAGGTAACCATCAGGAGCACGCGCGGCCCAATCCTGTTGAGGGATGCCCGCTGACGGCGGCACTCGCGGCAATTGGCGGCAAGTGGAAGTTGATCATCGTCTACTTCCTGGCAGAATCGCCGAAGCACTTCGCCGCATTGCGAAAAGCGATGCCGGGTATCTCGCAAAAAGTTCTTACTCAGCAATTGCGGGAATTGATGAGTGATGGACTCGTGAACCGTAATGCAAAAGGCGCGGTGCCGGCGCCGGTCGAGTATTCACTTACGGAGTATGGGCGATCGGTGCTGCCGCTCGTTGAAGATGTGCGGGTGTGGGGACGAGCACATCTCGAGCGCGGAGAGCATTAACCACGGATTACGCGGATGTTGATAAAAGATTTATCGGATTTTTTAAAGACAGTTTCTTCTTCAACATATCGGCCCACAAGTCGCCGGTAGCAGCAATACGTTGAGCCATCGTTCGCAACGTGAACGTTTTTGGCCCAACGTCTCCTTTTTCAATTTCTTCCCACGTGCAAGGCGCGGAAACGGGCGCGCCGGGTCTCGCGCGTACAGTGTAAGTCGCAGCATACGTCGCGCTGTAACCATTGCGGCCAGTATCCACCAGAATGCGTCCACCGCGATCGACTTTGTGGAACTCCTGCGTCAGGTGATCAGGATCGCGGCTCACCAGAACTCTTCCAACTGTGTGCGCGAACCGCGACACCTCGCCGAAATCAGACTTGCCATTAAGCGGGACCGCGATATGAAATCCTTTCGAGCCGGAAGTCTTGATCCAACTTCGCAAGCCCAGATCGTCGAGTAGATCTCGTAACCGCAAAGCTGCTGCACGCAACGTATCGACATCGTCTTCCCGCGACGGATCGAGATCGAAGATACAGATGTCAGGGTTGTACAAGTTCGGCACGCGCGACGGCCAAACGTGTATCGTGATGCTGTTCTGGTTTGCCAGCCACAGTAGTGAGCGAACGTCGTTCGCGATCGGATGATGGACGGTGCCGCCATGCTTCGGCACCTCGACCCGCTTCAGCCACTCCGGAAATCCTTTCACTACATCCTTCTGAAAGAAGCCGGGCGCGGCGATGCCACGGTGAAAACGCTCCATCGTGATCGGACGACGACGCAAGTGCGGCAACATCAAGGGCGCAATCGCTTCGTAGTACGACGCCAGCTCACCTTTAGTGATGCCGTCGTCGGGAAACATGATCTTTTCGGGATGCGTGATCATTTTACGACGCTGAGTAGCCGCGGATGGCGCAGCTTGCCGTGTGTTGTCCACTCGATAAAACCGACATGGACCACAATCTCGGGCTTCACCCAGTGCGCACGCAAGCGCGGCAGACCTTTGGCTTTCGTGAATGGTGGTTTCGGGATTTCGAGTTTGTCGAGTCTCTCGCGGAGATGCAAAAGCAGTTTCGTGTCGAATCCCGTTCCGATCTTGCCCGCGAAGACGAAATCTTCGTCCTTGTGATAACCGGCGAGGAGCGCGCCGAGGCCGACTCGTTTTCCCTGCGGATCCGTGAAACCACCGACGAGAAAATTTTGCGACAACTCACACTTCATCTTCAGCCACTCTTTCGAGCGGCGGTGTTCGTAGATCGAGCCGCGCCGTTTCGCGATCACGCCTTCCCAACCTTCCCGCTGCGCGTGTTCCCACGGGGATGGATCGTCGATCAAAGCAACCCGATCGAGTGGTTTTTCGAGTGGCAACTTAGCGAGCAGATCGCGACGCTCCTCGAGTGGTAGTATCGTCGTGTTGCGGCCGTCGAGCCACATGATGTCAAACACGTGATACCTGACATTGCCGCCGCCCCACGTGATCTCGCCGTCGAGGATCAGCTCGTTGTGCGGAAGACGTTCGATTGCGTGTTGAATGGCGGGGAGGTCCTGCGGCAGGTGGTTGCGTGAGAACAACTGAACGTCGTTGCCCTTTTTGTAAGCGAGCAAACGGATACCGTCATATTTTCGTTCGAAGATCCAGTCAGGTCCGGTGAAGCGCTCCTGCGTCAGAGTCGCCGCCATCGGCACGAGCCATTCCGGAAACGCAGTCATAACAACAGTATTACCCACATTGCGGAGATGAGTAAATCTTCGTAAATTGCGCGTTCAGAGTTCAACCTTTAGGTTGCTGCTTTGGCACGGGCAAGCTAAAGCTTGAACTCTAAACTGAAAACCCAGGAATGTGATGATCAATCGACGTGATTTTCTGCGCGGCGCCGCGGTGACGAGCGCTGCGCTGATCGCCGCGCGCTCCGCATTTGCGTTCGACACAAAGCGCACATTCGCGCCCGTCAAGGTTGCACGCGATCGCATCATCCGCGAAGTAGTTGGGCTGAGACCGTACCGGCCGAGCGGCTTCGTCCTCGATGCGCAACGTTTCGGTAACAAACTCCTCGTTCACAACTACGGGCACGGCGGTGGTGGTGTAACGCTCTCGTGGGGCACTGCCTCACTCGCTGTCGACATGGCCCGCGACTTTCTCATCGCCCGCAAGCAACCGCGGCCAACACGGTTCGCAGTGCTTGGCTGCGGCGTCAGCGGACTCTCAACCGCACGATTGTTGCAACGTCGATTCCAGCATGGTCCAGGCACAGTAACGATCTATGCGAAAGATTTACCGCCTGACACGACGTCAAACATTGCTGGTGCGTGGTGGTCGCCTACGTCTGTCTATGAGACGATGACGCCGAAGTTCAACGAACAATTTCGACAAGCGTCAGTGATATCCAACAAAGCGTTTCAGCTACTCGTCGGATCTGAATACGGCGTTCGCTGGATCGACACGTTTGAATTGATACAACACGAGGCGTCACTGGGGCGCGAGTTGCCCGGTGGCAACGATCTATATCCCCAGCTCGAAATCCATCGCGATCCGGATAACTATTTTGGCTTTCCGTTTGTGAAGCAGTATGCGTCGATGCTGATCGAGCCGCCGATCTATCTCAGTGCGTTGTTGCGCGATTTCTACATCGCGGGCGGCAGAGTTGTCGTAAAGGAGTTTCGCCACCGGCGGGAGATCGCGCGATTGCGCGAGCCGGTGATCTTCAACTGTACGGGACTCGGCTCACGCGCGCTCTTCAATGACGAAGAGCTCACTCCCGTGCGCGGTCAGTTGGAAATACTATTGCCACAGCCTGAGATCGACTATTGCTATTTGAGCAGCGGTTACATGTTTCCGCGACGCGACGGAATCGTTCTGGGCGGCACATGGGACCATGACGACTGGTCACTCGCTCCTAATCCCGAGCAAACAACCGGCATCCTTCAGGCCCACATGGATATCATGAAAAATCTGCGTTAATCCGTTTAATCTGTGGTTAATAGCGCCAGCTCTTTACGTCTGCACCCGGCGGCGCGCTCTTCAAAATCCGCTCGACAATCTTCGGTGCGTAGAACTGGTGATAGCGCAAACGCGACAACGCATTCGGTCGCGTATGATCGCCATTCCAGCAGTGCTCAGCACGCGGCTCGTAATCGACTTCACCCGCGTAATACGGGTTCTTTGTAGTCTTCAGAAAATCCTCGACGAGATACACCGCGTTGTTTAGAAAGTAGTTGTCAGCCTCACCGACGTAGATGTGGAGCTTGCCTTCGAGCTTTGGACCAATCTTCGCCCAATCGCGTTTCAGGATGTAACCAAGATCGTAATTCTCACGCCAGTACTCCGCCACCGAGCGATCGATCTTCCCGGTCAGCTTGTCCCAGATCGGTTTCGGATAACCATCGCTGCCGACCGGTGAATAAACGGCTTGCCAGATGTCCCACTGACCACCGGAGCGACTGTTCGTTCCGAGCGCCAATTCCATGTGGTTCATGTCTTCCACGGTCGCTGACAACTCGCCGAGATAGTTTCGCTTGCCCGGACGCGGCATTCGTTTCCAGGGCGAGTCGGCATAGTAAGCATTCTCGTGCTCATAAATATTCACGACTGTGTACGCGCGGAAATCGATCGGATCCGGACACGCGATCCAGGCCCCGTTGTATTCATCGGGATAAAACATCTGCACTGCCATCGCTTCCCAGCCGCCGGTCGAGCCACCGTAAACAAAACGTGCCCAGCCTTTGCCGATGCCGCGAAAACGCTTCTCGATCTCGGGAACCAGCTCGTAAGTGATCGCATCGCCGTATGGACCAAGATTGGCCGAGTTCACTGCGTATGAATCGTCGTAATAAGGATTCGCGTGCTGGATCTCGACGATGATGAAGCGCGGGAAGTTTGGACCAGTCCACTCTTTGTAGAACTGGTATGCATGCTCCTGCTGGATACGGTTGTAGCCGGAGAGTTTGAAACGCGGGTTGTAATCGGGCTTCAGATTTGGATCGGGAGGCGTCTCGCGAAAACCGCTGAAGTCGGCGGGAAAGTGCCCGTGAAAGATGACGAGCGGATAACGAGCCTCGGGATGCGTGTCGAATCCTTCCGGCAGCAGCACGTGCGCGCCGAGGTGCATCGGGCGGCCCCAGAACTGCGTGAGCAACTTGCTCTGGATGCGCTCGTGCTTCACCCACTCCGTATCGGCAGGCGGCTTGATCGGCTCGATACTCTTGTCGAGCACGAGCGCAATCGGCGCCTGCGCGGCGGGATCGAACTCGATCTCGCGCACGGTGCTGTAGAGGTTACCCGGCGCCTTGTTCCACACCTGCCCTTCGCCGCGATCCATCGGCAGCTGCACGACATGGCCGTCCTTGCGTCGGAAGGTCTCATATTTGTGTAGCAGCACCTGCACGCGATACGCGCCGGCGGGCACATCGGCGAGACTCAGGCGCGGATAGCCGAGCACCCTGGCGTCGAAGACCTGCGCCGTACTGCCCTGCCACTCTTTCGCGTCGATGCCGAAGACCTGCTGGCTCTTCGTGCCCTCTTCGATCTGAAATCGCGGCTCCTTGCTCGAGTCGACCGACAGCAGCAACAGCACCCTGCCGTTGAGCGCCTCGCGCGCATGCTCAGGCGCGATCGTGACGGAGAACGTCGCAGCCTGCGCCGTACCGACGCCCAGCAAAGCAAAGAGCCAGAGAGCCTTCACTTCTTCGCTCCACCCAGGTCGACGGCCAGGCGATAGATGTGATCGAGCCCCTGGTAGAACGCGGTGACGGTGATGCGCTCGTTGAGGCCGTGCGCGAACATCTCGCTGGGCTTGCCGAACATTCCCGACGAGGCGAATGTCGGAATGCCGGCAGTGCGATAAACCTTGCCGTCCGTGCCGCCCGATTCAAGGTAGGGAGCTACCGTCACACCGCGATAGTTGGCGTGCACTGCCCGCGTGATGGCGGCCATCACATCCGGCCGCATTTCCGAAACGGGGCTGGCTTCGGGCTTGTCGCGTACGACGACCTTCACTGCAGGATCGCCGATCGCTGCGACGAGACCTTCGCGCACCGAGTCGACGGCGACGCCGGGGAAGATACGGCAGTTGACTGCGGCCTTCGCTGTCTGAGGCAACGCGTTCTCCGCGTGACCGCCTTCCAGCATGGTGGCGACGCAAGTGGTGC
>DATHTI010000494.1:0-11616 GCA_035463335.1 Pyrinomonadaceae bacterium
TGCAGCGACTATCACTGCCGCCTCTGGTCCATAAAGGAGGAGTGTCAGGAAGACGAAGCTGTCCGCGACGGTGATCGTCGTATTCACACGCGGCACTTTGATCGCGATACGTGAACTTATAACGACGGTGAGTAGAAACAACAGGCAGAAACGAAAGTCGAGTTTCGCGTAAGGCAGTGTACAAAGTGAATAGAGGAACACCGCTACGCCGGCGGCGACTACCAGCCACATGTAATGATGGATGAACCTCTGTTTGCCCATTGCGATTACGGGTGCGTGAAGCCGTAGCTTTTAGAAATAGAGGAGATCGTATTGGCCGGCGACGTTAAAGCCGAGCCTTGCATAGAACGCCGTGGTCCGCGTGTTTTCATTCTCGACAAACAGGTGAATCGCCCTGGTGCGCTCCAGCAACTTTCGTCCGACTTCCGTCAGACAGCTTTGTCCCACGCCCTTACCTCTTTCTTCGGGGCTGACATACACGCCCTCGATGTAAGTGGCGTCAGGTGTCTCCGTGATTACGTCCAGCTTGAAGATCAATTGCCGGTTCTTCATCAACACCCACACTCGATTGTTATCGATGCGACGCAGGTAACGCTGGCGAAAGCCGACGGGGTCTTTCCGTAGTGGATCGACGCCGCTGGTTTCGAACGCCATCGCTGCCTGAGCACGGACAACGGATTCCAGATCTTCGGGTTTAGCGAGACGAAGTCGGGGCACGTCCTGTCGCTGCTGAAACTGTTCACCGCGTTTCAGGAAAAGCACCGGACAAACGTGACGCGGCGACTGGTCCTTGTCTGCGTAATAGCTCCAGAAGCGCTGCACTGCGTTGTGCTCGCCCATCAGCAAATGAGTCGAAACTTCCTGACGCGCAATCGCTGCAAAACCCTCGACCGCGCTTTCACTAAAAGCTTCAAACAGAATTGAGTGCCCGATGAGGGCTACTCCTTCGAGCTGGTTACGCTCGTTGCGGCATGTGTAAAAGCGCCCGCGGTTTTGCATACTGACCAGGCCGTTGTCGCGGATAAACCCGGCCATCACGACATTGGTTAGAGTGGGCACAGCAAGCGCTGATAGAACCTCTTCTTCAGTGCCGGCTGCTGCCGGTGCGAATTCCAGCGAACCCGACTGCCAGGATGAAAGCGCCTGGGCTTCGTGTTGCTGCGGGATGCAAGTGTTATCGAATGTAAGTGCGACGCTAGCCATGATTTTGCCCTCGTGTCTACTGTACGGATCCGTCTTCCTGCACTGCATCCATGCCGGCAGTGTTGTCGCCATTAACAAGAACTGTCAGCGCCCAGATTGGACCACTGTCACCAATTGCGACTCCATCTCCGATCGCGACGCCGTCTGAAAACAGAATTCCGTCACCAATCGCAACGCCGTCGCCGATTGCGACGCCAGTCGAGAGGCTCGAACCGAGCATAAAGATGTAGCCATCGCCGATGGCTACGCCGGTACTCGTCAGTATGTTGTCGCCGATGGCCACACCGTCGCCAATCGCGACGCCATCACCAATCGCAACGCCATCGCCGATGGCCACACCGTCACCGATTGCGACGCCGTCACCAATCGCCACGCCGAGAGCGTAAATGCGCTGGTACTTCGTGATCAGATTGATCCCGGTTGCATAACCACGGTTCAGGAGAATTCCCTGGGCCCACGGGAAGGTGTAACCATCCAGCGTCGTCTGAGGTGCCGGAGGGACAGTAGTAATCAGCAGGTTTGAGCCCGGCAGGGTCAGAATCGAAAAGTCAGTGCGGATCAACTTCGCGAGGCGGATCGCGCCTTCGATGTTGAGCTGCCCGGCGCCTTGTTCGAGCATGTTGTAGCCCGCAAGCGGCTGCGCCGTGTACATCAGGATCATCTTCACGAGGTTAGGCGTGAGCTTTGGGTTCGCCTGCAAGATCAACGAAGCAGCACCACTGACGAGCGGTGTCGCCATCGAGGTGCCACTCATTCTCATCATCTTGTGATTGCTGCCGCTCGACGGAGTGCACTGCAGCTGCGGATATTCACTCACGAGCCGATTGGACCGGCCCTCGGCAGCGACGAGCTTGTTACCGGGCGCGACGAGATCCGGTTTGATGATGTGGTCGTAATACCTGACGCCGTTAACAGTGCGATAGCTGCGAGTTGGACCACGAGAGCTGTAGCTCGTGACAACATCGTCAACACGCGTGTCGGTGCCGAAAGTGTTCGTCGCGCCGACAGTGATCACCGAAGGATCGTTTCCGGGAGCGTGAACGCGTCCATAGATTTTACGTCCGGTTACATCTGTGCCGTCGTTACCGGCTGCTGCTACGACCACGAGTCCGGTGTTAACCAGACGGCGCGCTGCCAGGCAGAGGGGATCGTCTTTGTACGAATCCACTGCCGGAGCGCCGAGGCTCAGATTCACAACCCTGATCCTGTACTTCTGATAGTTTTTCTCGCCGAACGGCTTGGTTGGATCAGTTGGGGCGAGAATCCAGTTCAGCGCTTTCAGAACATTAGAAACCGCACCGAAGCCGCGCGAGTTCAGGACGCGCAGATTAATCACTCTTGCTTCGGGAGCTACACCGGTGTAAGCGCCGTGGGCGACATGGTCCTGACCGGCGGCCAACGAGGCGACGTGTGTGCCGTGACCGTACTGATCATCAACCCTGCCCTCGCCCGTGAAATCAAACTGAGCCTCGATCCGGCTACCGATCTGGTGGTGGTCCTTGTCGATCCCGGAATCCAGCACGGCGATGTTCACATCTTTGCCTTTTAGTCCGCTGTTGCCGGACTGCGTTCGCATAAACGCCGCGCCCGTCGTTTTCTCGACGTGGCCGGTCGTGTGAACTTCCCGGTCTTCAGAAATGAAGTGGACTTCGCTGAAGTCTGCCAGCTCGCTCACGACGCTGAGCGGCAGCTCGACTACAAAGGAATTTAGCTCTTTGAAGTCGTCTTTAATGTGAACGCCATTTCTTTGCAATAGCGCGTTCAAGCGACCGGATGGTGATGAGTTGAGTTGAATGATGACTTGGATCTTCTCGCTGCTTGTACTGCGGCCGCGTAGCGTGTCTGAGATCTTTTCGTCTTTGCGTCGCGAGTTTGCACGTGTTCGCGACGTGTTCGACTCAGCGCTAACGCTGCTCGTCACAAGCCCGCTTAGGCAAAGCGAAAAAATTAAGCCGCCGGCAATCAGCAGTGAGGCAGCAAGCGATGACTTCAAATTTCTCATTTCCGGTAAACCCTCAGCTCGAGATGAAAAGACGTAAACTGGCAGTCGAGCCGAAGTGCATGGCCCGTGCCGCACATCAACGTTGTGTTTTAGGCGCGATTTGAGAGGTACTTACCTTGGGAAGTCATGCTGGCAGGTCAAACTGAATTGACCGGTCAACTTGCTAAGCGAAGGCGCGGCGTTATAATGCGAGCGCAGATTAACGAGGGGATCAATTAATGCCGGACGAGCAAAGAGTAGCGAACAATTCACAAACCTACGTCGCTGATGCCGACACTTTTCAATTTGAGACAGTTGAACAGGAGAACGGGCAGGCGACGGTAATTCGTTTCCGGCTCGACGATCCGCGTTACCACGCGGGCGACGTGCTCGTGGTGCTAAGTGGCAGTGAGATCCACTTCCACGGCATGATCGGACAATTGGCTGACGGCTGGGCCATCGCAAGCGACCGTCGTGGATCGCTCCTCGCCGCCACCGTTCAGTAAACTTACCGGCACAATTGTAGGGGCGGCCCTCCGTGGCCGCCCCAGCGCGGAAAACAAAATGTGGTAAACCTGGGGCCACGGAGGGCCGCCCCTACGATTACCTCACATAACCTGACGGATACGCGACGCGCACACCCGGAGTCGAAGATTTTACTTCGAGGCGATGGAAGCCCTTGCCCAGATGGGTCGATAAGTAAGTCAGCGCCGCCTGTTTTTGCAGTGCGACATTCAGCTCGCGGATAAAAGGCACAAAACTCACCGGCGCGCCCGTGCCCTGGAAGAATGCTATTCCACCAGTTTCATCCGACAATCGCAGCAACGAGCTCTGCGCGTTACTCACCAGCGACGGGTTCGACGCCGCGAGGATCGTCGGCGCGTAGAAGCCGTAGATCGCGACGCCGCGTCGCTGCGACTCATTCACGGCGCGCTGTAAATCGACACTCTGCGTCGGTGACGAAGAATCAATGCCACGTGAAATATCCAGACCATCAGAAACAAGCAGTATCGCGCGGCGGCCGAGTGGCTGGCCTTCAAATCGCTTCAACGCTTCCACGACTTCAACATAAGGATTGTAAGGACTGTTATTCGCAGAGCCGGTCGGTGGTCGCAGCGCACTCGCAGCCTTCTCGAGATCGTTCGTAAATCGCTGTTTGACTTGTAGACTTCCGGTGCGCAGGTAACCCACCATCACCCGCGACCCCTTCGGCAATTTCCGGATGAACTCCGCGAGATCCTTGATATCGTTTCCAACCGACGGCACGAGGTCTTCCTGTATCAACACCGCGAGCGTAATCGGCGTATTCGTGCCGATACCTCTGACCGAGATAATCGTTTGCGGCTCGCCGTCCTCATGAATCGATAAGTCGATATTCTGTAACTCAGCTTCACCATCTTTAACCCGGATTGTTACGGGAACAGTGACGGGTTTGCCGGGACCACGCGAGGTGCCGTTGCCCTCGGTACTTTGTGGCTGGCCAAAGGCTGGCGAGGCAAACAAAGCAAAGCCAATGGTGATGGACAGATGCAATACGGTCAGGTGGAATCGTCGGAGCTTCTTCATTGAATTTCCTCTACAGTACGGGCGACATTATACTGATGTTATGAAGGAAGCGCTTGTGACGAGCCAGTCGAAGGGAAAACTTTCCGGCAAAGATGCCACGACGGCACGATTGTTGAAAGTTGCGCCCTGGATTGCCATGGCAGCGACTTCGCTTCCGGCACCGCTGGTATTCCTTGTCCTTTTTCTTACAGCGACAGCCACAGACACGGCTGCCGTCTATCTCTTGTTGGCCGGCCTCTCGCTGACCCTGGGATTTGCGCTAGGGGTAGTAATCGCCGCTTTATTCTTCTTTTACCGCAAGCGGTGGCTCTCAAAATTACGAGACCGGTTAGCTTCGGATGGAATCACGGCGAGTGAGGTTGTATGGTTCCGTTCGGAATTGACGTCGGCCGAGCGTGCCGCACTCGCGGAAATCGAGCAAAGTAACCCGCTTTTGGCGGACGCTTACATGGAAACACTGGCAAATCGCTTGATGGCTTCGCGCGTTATTTCGAGGACAAAACGGGAAAAGTTGCGGGTAGAACGGCAAATTAACCGGGCGCGAACGCTCCACACGCCGGAATCGGCTTCGTTACAGAAGGAGTTAGCGGCCGATCACGAAAGACTGGAACACCTGCGACAACAGGCGACCGAGCACCTGGCGAAGGCGAAGACGCGGCTTCAGATGATTGAGGCGTCGGCGAGGCGCAGCCTTACTGAGGGCGAAACTGACTTGATGATGCAACGACTCGGAAGCGCGCAGGATCAGTTGCCACTGGTGCTGGAAATTGCACAACTCGAACAACAAGCCCTCCGCGAAGCAAATGTCGAACAGAAAGCCATAACCACGGATTAAATCCGCGGCTTTGATCCGTCGAATCCGTGGTTACTTAAACGGTAGACGCCAGGCGCTAATCGATCGGCGAAACCTTCGTCAACCAGTGCCCAATTTCCTAATCCTGCTTCGGGGGAGCGGAGGCCAGTGACTCGCGCCAGCTCACCGCGTAAAGTCATCCCAGCCCCAACCAGATAAGAACGCGCGATCTCTTTCAACGCCGCTTCCCTTTCCACCGTCTCGTTGAGCTGGTCGGCGAAACGCGCCTCGGGAATCGACCAGATATAAGTAAAAGTCGGCTCGTACAGCACTTCCGTCGGAATCAACTTCAACGACCGCTGGAGCTCAGTCATCGCCTTGTCGAAACGCGCTCGCGGCAGAATCCCACTCTCCTCGCGCAAGTCGCGCGTCGCCATCTCCCACTCGCGTCGCATGATCCTGAGTATCGACTGGGCATCCGCCGACAGCATCTTTTTCTCGAGCTTGCGCGGCATTCCCCACAGCGCATTGAAGAACGGAAGCAGTCGCGGCGCGATAAACGTCGAGCGGCCACGCAGCAGCTTTCCGTAAAAGCACTTGCCACGCCGCATCACCTCGTCCTTGATGGTCCACGCCATACGACTCTCCGGATCTTTCTGTACGTTGCGTGGCATGTGTGCGTCTCTGCGACCACAAACCGCGACGTAGAGCGACGGCCCAGGTCGTCTCGAATCGGTTAAAGCCTCGCAGAACCCGACCTCTTCAATGAAGCCCTCAGCCGCGTAAACATCCTCCACACGGTTCTCAGGATCGCGTCTCCACATGCGATCGCGATGGACCTCGATCTCCTCAGGTAGTACTTGAAGCATCGCCCGATTCTATCAAAGTGATTTAGTGGACCAGTCAACCTGAGCAGATCGGTCATCGTCCGGGCCATGGCCGATCTTCCGGTAAAAACCGCTAAGTTATTGCTACACAACGTTCTACGTCACTTTCGTGAATCTGGCACGATCCTCGCACAGGCGGGAGCGCCAGTGTTTGTCCAGAAACTGGCAAAACTCAGTACGGAGATTGACGACATTGATATCGAACCATAGAACAAAACGCTTCCTGGTGCTGGCCTTGCTGGCAAGCCTCACGCTGGGACCAAGCCTGCTGGGCGGCAACGTCTTCACCGCCTATGCGAAGGGCAAGGATTCCCGCGGAAGCAAGGGTGAAAAGCCGAATAAGGTCGCCTCAGGCCTTCGCGATATCGTCGGCAAGAACAACGGTAGCCTGGTCAAAGTAATCCTCCGGCTAAGCGACAAGCCCAGCGGTCAACTCAACGCCATGCTGGCCTCAAACGGTGTCAAGATCAGAAGACATTTCAACAACCTCAACTCTTTTGCCCTCGAATTACCCTCTAACGTAGTCGATGCTCTTTCTAATTTTCCTGAAGTTGCTTTCATATCACTCGATAGCGAAGTTATGACTCTGGGCGGCCACATCGCCCGCACTACCGGCACTGATAACGTGCGCTCGATGAGCGCTGACGGCTCGCTGGATGGCAGCGGAATCGGAATCGCAATCGTCGACTCCGGCATCTACGCCCCACATACTTCTTTCACTGACGCGCAAACTGGTCAGTCGCGCATCGTCGTTAATCAGGATTTCACTGGTGAAGGTCGCACGGATGATCCGTACGGCCACGGAACGCACGTAGCAGCGGCAGCAGCGGGCAGCGGCATCGTCTCCAGAGGCGAATACATCGGCATCGCTCCGCGCGCCAAAATAGTTAACCTGCGCGTGCTGAATTCCAAAGGCGTCGGCTCAGTGTCGAGTGTTCTCGCGGCGTTCAACTGGCTGCTTTCGAATGCGGCCGCTTACAACGTTCGCGTAGTTAACCTCAGCATCGGCATGCCGGCGATTGACTCCTACAATTTTGACCCGCTCTGCGTTGCTGCCCGCGCGCTCGTCGATCGCGGCATCTTCGTTGCTGCCGCTGCCGGTAACAATGGAAAGAACAGCGCAGGCCAGAAGGTTTATGGTCTGATTCACTCGCCCGGCAACGAACCGTCAGTGATGACGGTCGGCGCAGTCGACACACGCGGAACCGACCAGCGTGGTGACGACACGATTGCAACCTACAGCTCACGTGGTCCGACGCGCAGCTACTGGATGGATGAGAGCGGCGTCAACCACTACGACAACCTGATCAAACCGGAAATCGCGGCTCCTGGTAACAAGACAATCTTCGCGGAGTCGCCAAACAATTTACTCATCTCACAGAACCCGTCGCTGGACGTGAAAGTCAGTAACGTGGCGACGCGCCGGCAGATGATGCTGAGCGGTACTTCGATGGCTGCTCCGCTCGTAGCAGGAACTGCGGCTTTGATGTTCGAAGCCAATCCGACTCTCACCCCAAATTTGATGAAAGTGCTGTTGATGTACACCGCGCAACAGCTTCCCAACTTCAACATGCTCGAGCAGGGATCGGGCGAGCTGAACGTTGACGGCGCAATCCGTCTCGCGAAGCTTGTTCGTACCACGATCGACAGCTCGACCACGCTTGGTGCATCACTGTTGACTGGTCCGGCGCCAGCGCCGCAAACCAGCATCACAGTGCCCGGCGGCGTCTACACATTCCAGTGGTCGCAGGGCGCGATCATGGGCCAGACCTTTGCCAGCGGTCCGGCGCTTATCAATGAATATCAAATGGTTTATGCCAGGGGCGTAATGCTCAGCGATGGCGTTTTGATTAGCGATGGCGTGCTCGTCGGTGACGGTGTGCTGATCAGCGACGGCGTTCTTATCAGTGATGGTGTTTTGATTAGTGAGGGCGTGCTCGTTGGTGATGCCACGATGTTGACGAAAGGCGTTCTCATCGGCGACAGCATCATCGTGAGTGACGGCAGCACGCTCGGTGCGGGCCAAATTTTCTGTTCGATCAACCTGCTGGCCGTCAACGGTGTGCTGATCGGCGACGGCGTCTTGATTGGTGACGGTGTTTTGATCGGCGACGGCGTGCTTATCGGCGATGGCGTTCTTATCGGTGACGCGATTCTTCAGGCGTTCAACACCCTTACGAATGGCGATGCCACTACTTCAATGGCGAGTGTGCCCGACGACGAAACGGACTACCTGGGTTACTAGGTGATATTTGTGGGGGTGGCCCTCCGTGGCCACCCAGTCATTAGATTTCAATCACCCATACAATAAAGACGAATGTTGCAGACGAGCACAGCACCGAAAGTAAACGAACGCGAACTGCCGGCTTTGGAGTCAGTTTCCGTCGAACGCCTCGCGAACAGCGATGCCGCGGAAGTTCTGAAGTTTTTGGCGCAGCGGCCGATTCACACGATCACGATGATGGGATTGATCAACGACAACGGCATCGTGAGTTCATTCAATCGTGGCACGTTCTACGGCTGTCGCGACTTGAACGGGCAGCTCGAAGGCGTGGCGCTCGTGGGTCATGCGACGCTGATGGAAACAGTTTCCGATCGCGCGCTTGCGGCTCTCGCGCAGATCGCGCGTGAGTGTCCAAACACGCACATGATTATGGGCGAGAAGGACCGCGTTGCTGATTTCTGGAGCCACTACGCAGACGCCGGGCGCCGCCAGCGTTCAGCCTGTCGCGAGTGGCTGTTTGAGCTGAGCTGGCCGGTGGAAGCCCGTGAGAGAGTTGACGGGCTCAGGCCCGCGACGGCGGATGAGTTGGAGCTCGTGATGCCGGTTCAGGCCGAGCTTGCTTACGCTGAGAGCGGAGTCAATCCGCTGGACGTTGATCCTTTGGGTTTTCGCGAGCGCTGCTTGCGACGTATCGAACAAGGAAGAACATGGGTAGTAGTTGAAAACGGCCTTTTGGTTTTCAAAGCAGACGTCATTTCGAGGACTCCCGAAGTCAACTATCTCGAAGGCATCTGGCTGCGTGAAGATTGTCGTAATAAGAATCTGGGTACGCGCTTCATGTCAGAGCTGATGCGACGGCTGCTTGAAAATACCAAATCAATATGTCTGCTGGTGAATGAAACGAATGAGTGGGCCCAGGGTTTTTATCGCAAATGTGGTTTTCACTTCCGGGCCACTTACGAAACGATTTTCCTTCCGCGCAAGGAGCCAGTGCAGAACTAAACTTTCAAACCCCCGATCTATCCTGATAAAGGTTAGTTGTCCCACCTCATCACTTGACGACATCAAATGTCACCCCTGGCGCCATGGAAAATAAATACTTTGGGCCATTCCTCTGGGTAGTAGTTGTAAGCGGAAGCCTCGCGTTCATTTACTCCGCGTTTCATATCGACTTTCGCCAGTTCGATTCACACTTTGCTGTTCTGGTCGCGATGGCTTTGCTGCTCACGTCGCGTATCACGATTCCTCTTCCTCGTTTCAGCTCGCAGATCTCAGTCTCTGACACGTTTGTATTCCTCGTCCTGCTGCTTTACGGTGGCGCGGCGGCAGTGGTCATGGGCGCACTCGAGGCGTTTATCTCGTCACTGAGGTTCAGCAAGCGTCCGGTGATCGTCGGGTTCAACTTTGGCTCATCCGCCGTCTCGATCCTGATCACCAGCAGTGTGATGAGGTTGATCTTCGGGAACGTTATGGATCTGCGGACGAACCCGCTCACCGCAACGTTCGTAGCAGCGATCTGTACGATGGCGCTTACACATTACGCGGTTAACTCCGGCATCGTCGGCATTGGCGGTGCGTTGAAATCAGATCAACCGATCTGGCAAACGTGGCGAAAGCATTATCTCTGGACCTCCTTAACTTATTTCATGGGTGCCTGTGCCGCGGGAGTCATCGCCGGCCTGGTTTACTTCATCGGTGTTTATGCGTTCGTCATCACGCTTCCGATTATCGCCATTCTCTTTCTCACTTATCGCACCTACCTGAAGAACGTCGAGACATCTGCGGCCCAGGCAGCGCAGGCTGAGAAGCACGTCAAGGAGCTGTCGCATTACATCGCGGAGCAGGAACGCATTCGCGAGCAGTTTTCCCAGATGGAAAAACTCTCGGCGCTCGGTGAGCTCGCGTCGGGAGTCGCACACGACTTTAACAACACGCTCGCCGGCATTCTCGGACGAGCACAGCTACTGCAACGTATCGACGATCCGGAAAAGGTCAGGCGCGGTCTCGAGATCATCATCAAGACTGCCGAAGATGGCGCGAAGACAGTCAAACGCATTCAGGACTTCGCGCGGCAGCGTCGCGATCACAACTTCGAGCTCGTGTCGATCGATCAGATCCTGATGGATGCGAGCGAGATCACGCGGCCTCGCTGGAAGAACTGTGCTGAGGCGTCGAACATTCACATCTCGGTCGAGCTGCAAATCGAATCTAATGCGATGGTGATGGGCGATGATTCCGAGTTACGCGAAGTGCTCGTCAATATGGTCTTCAACGCGATCGATGCAATGCCGGAAGGTGGAACGCTCTCGCTGGCTACACGCGCTGCCGGCGATTCCGTGATCATTACCGTGGTCGACACCGGTGTTGGCATGTATCCGGAAGTTCGTTCGAAGATCTTCGATCCGTTCTTCACAACCAAAGGCAAAGCCGGGCTCGGGCTCGGGCTGGCAGTCAGCTTCGGAATCATCAGGCGGCACGGCGGTAACATCGAAGTCGAATCGCAGTATGGAAAAGGGACTGAGTTTCGCATCACGCTGCCTGTCGCGAGGATGGGCGAAAATAGCGTCAAACACGTGGACCAGCCCGAGACTGTCGAGCCTGTCGTACCCACTATGCCGCTGGATGTAGCGCTCGTGCCGTCGACGCAGAGACCGCGCATGAGGATGCTCGTCGTTGATGATGAAGATTTTGTGCGAGAGCTGCTCGGTGAGATTCTCGAAGGCGAGCACTGCGATGTTTACCTCGCGGATAGTGGCAGCGAGGCGTTGTCGGCGTTTAAAGACATGGAATTTGATGGTGTGTTCACTGACGTGGGCATGCCGGGGATGAGCGGCTGGGAGCTCGCGCGAGAGATCAGGCACATAAATGCAAACATCCCGATCGCGGTGATTACCGGCTGGGGCGAAGCGGTCGGATCGCATGAGCAGAAAGAGGCGGGTGTCGATTGGGTCGTAGCGAAGCC
>DATHTI010000495.1:0-9182 GCA_035463335.1 Pyrinomonadaceae bacterium
AAACAGAACAAGTCAGGAAGAGGGGCTTGCCCCCGCCGCTGCCTGGATTGGACCAGCGGGGGCAAGCCCCTCTTCCTGACTTGTTCTGTTTCTGCTTGTGTTAATCCTGTGGGATCCTGTGAATCCTGTCGAAAATGAGCCTTTGAAAAGCGTCGGCATCATCAATCACGATTTCGACCTCCAACACGTAACACGGCATGTCGAAGGCCATCCCCTTCAACTTCACCGCATCCTTCGCCGTCGTGATCAACGCGTGCGCCCCTGTCTGCTTTGCAAGCCGATTCAACGCCTCAACATCACTTTGCGTGTACACGTGATGATCGGTAAACGCTCTCTCCAACCCGAGCTCGTATCCCAGGCGCGTCAAACTCTCAAAAAACGACGACGGATTACCAACCGCACAGAAGGCACCAACACGACCAGGCACCGCGATCGTCTCAGGCCCATTCTTCAACGACGCCACACGCACCGGACGCATCCGCGATTCAAAGATCGGACACTCACGTGTCAGCTCACGAACCTCAGCACGCAGTGCCTCAACACTTTCAACCTGATCGCATCGCGTTAGCACAACGCAATCAGCTCGAGTTAGACCATCCAGCGACTCGCGCAGCCGCCCGTAAGGAAGCAGTCGCCCGCCGCCCCACGGATTAGTCGCATCGATGCACACGATATTCAGATCGCGCGCGAGTCGCAGGTGCTGAAACCCGTCGTCCAACACAAAAACCTCGGTGCCAAAGTCTTTGATCGCTTCCTGTCCCGCTGCAATCCGATCCGCGCTACTGATCACCGCGGCTTTTCCTGTGAGCTTCGTGGCGAGGAGATACGGCTCATCTCCAGCCTCGCTGGGCGATGCGAGCACGCCGTAACCGTCGGAAACAATCACCTGAAGATGTGGATCCTTGCGACCATAACCGCGCGTGAGTATGCATACTTTTTTACCTTGCGACGCGATCATCTTCGCGACGTATTCGACGAGCGGAGTTTTTCCCGTGCCGCCAGTCGTGATGTTACCGATGCTGATCACCGGGCGATCGAGTTTCGTCGTTTGAAAAGTGCCGCGACGGTACAACGACAAACGCGTGCGCGTGACGGCGCCGTACAGCAAGCTTAGTGGGGGAAGAACGATTGATTTCATGAGGTGTGAGCGTTGGCCGCGAGTATCGGCGGCGCGATCAGTTGCATGGTTCGATCGGCGGCGCCCTGGTTATCGGTGATTAGCTGTTTTGCGCGTCGTCCTAAATCTTCTCTCTCTGCGGGACTGGCAAGAAGTTTCTCGAAGACGTATGCGAGCTCATCACTCGCGGCTGCGTTTTCAAGCGCAGGCAGTTGCACGAGCGCGCCCGCTTCATTCATCAGCTCGACGATCGCGTGAAAGTTATGCGTGTGTGCTCCGGTCACGACGGCCGCTCCGGCGGCAGCGGGTTCGAGTACGTTGTGCCCACCTTTATCGACAATGCTGCCGCCCACAAAGACGATCTGCGCGAGCGTATACGTGGCCGGCAGCTCACCAATCGTATCGAGCAGAATAATGCTGGCGTCGGCGTCGTTCGGGTTAGGCGCATTCGTTCGTGTTGTCCAACTCAATCCGGATTTCTGCAATAGGCCCGCGACTTCATTGAAGCGCTCGGGATGCCGGGGTGCCAGCATCAACCGCACGGGTTGTTTTTGCCGGAGCTTCTGAATGCTTTCGAGAATGATCTCTTCTTCCGGCGCGTGTGTGCTGGCGGCAAGAATCAACGGCACATCTGAATCGAAAGCAAATCGTTTTCGCAGCTCTTCGGTTTTATCGGTCAATTCACTTGTAAGCTCGCCGTCAAACTTGAGGTTACCTGCGGTAAACAGTCTTTCCTTGGGCATGCCGAGCTCCTCCAATCGCGCTGCATCAGCTTCAGACTGCATCACTGCGATGCTTAGCGATGAGAGCACGCGCCGAAAGAAAGACTTTATCAGCCTGTAGCGACGATACGACTGCCGCGAAATCCGTCCATTCACGAGCGCCACTGGAATACGTCGTGTCTTGCATTCGCGCAAAAAATTGGGCCAGAGCTCAGTCTCCATGATCAGCACGGCGGCCGGATTCACTGCCGTAAGTGCCCGACGAACGGTCCAGCGCCAGTCAAAGGGAAAGTAAAAGACGCTTGCGGCCTGGTTGCGAAAAACATCGCGTGCGAGAGTTTGTCCCGTGAGCGTGATAGTCGAAACTACGAGATCATGTTGAGGAAACTGCTGCTTCAATCGTTTCGCTAACGGCCGTGCAGCCTGAGTCTCGCCGACTGAGACGCAATGCAGCCAGATGACCGGCTTTCCGTTGATGGGAGGAACTGAGCCGAGACGCTGGCGCAATCCGGCGATGTATTTGCCGTGCGCCAGCACTTGAAAAAGGAAGTGAGGAATCAGAACGATCAGGCCGAGTGATAGCAGAAGGCTGTAAGCCAGGTACATAGGCCCTCACTTCGCTCGCTCGATATACCGCCCTTCCGTAGGATCCACACGAATGCGGTCGCCTTCATTGATGAACGGAGGCACCGTGATGGTCACGCCGTTTTCGAGAGTGGCTGGCTTGTTAACGTTTGAGACTGTCGCGCTCTTCAGCGTCGGTTCGGTTTGAGTGACAGTCAACTCCATCGACGGCGGCAGATCGATGCCGATTGGCGCGCCTTCGTAAAACTCCGCCTGGATTCTCATGCCGGGCATGAGCCATGGGGCCGCGTCGCCGAGCTCTTCCTCACTCAGCGCCGTCTGCTCGTAGTTCTCAGTATTCATGAAGTGGTGATGCGAGCCGTCGGAGTAGAGATACTCCATTTCATGCTGTTCGAGTGACGCGCGATCGACAGTGTCCGCGGAGCGAAAACGATGTTCAAAAGAAGCGCCGGTACGAATATTTCGTAGCTTGGTCTGGATCATTGCCCGCAGGTTGCCGGGCGTGTGGTGTCTGAATTCAAGCACTTTGCACGGCTGGCCCTCGAAAACGATAACCATACCGCGGCGAATCTGTGTAGCAGGAATAGCCATATTAACTGAAGTCTCCGTCTAAAAAGGTAGGGCTTTAGCAAAATGCGTAGTTTAAGGGGCGGGATTGTGGGTTGTCTAGTAAGCAGGGCTACGGATCACGCGGACCACTGACTCAATCGTTTTACAGGATTCCAGGATTTTCAGAATTTACAAGATAATAAAGGGCGGCCTCCTGAAAACATTTTCCAGAGAGACCGCCCTTTTTGAGGAGCCCACCTACCTCGGTTATAGAAACGCA
Organism: Pyrinomonadaceae bacterium; assembly: GCA_035463335.1. Classification (GTDB taxonomy): domain Bacteria; phylum Acidobacteriota; class Blastocatellia; order Pyrinomonadales; family Pyrinomonadaceae; genus PSRF01. The sequence continues at coordinate 3,254 of DATHTI010000495.1, forward strand.
ATTAGCCGCGAATAGTTCCAGGAGTTACGCGGCGCGGGCGCGTGGGACGCGGCGCAGGCGCGCGAGACGCTCGAGCCATTTCTGCGACTGCTCGTAGTACGGAAATTTGCGCTCATCCTGCCGAAATGCGGAGGTGTGATAGTAACGCCGCCCGTTGATCAAACGTGCCGGGTGCTTGATGTGCAGCATCTCGTGATAAAGGATGTACTCGACAAACCACTCCGGAATGTCTTTCGAATCGAGTGTCTTGCTGATCGTGATGCTGTCGTAGATGTGGTCGTGATGACCGAGAATGCTCCTCGTGCGACGCTGCGACCATGTGATCGTGGGTTTTGGTAATGTGCTATCGAAGTATCGTCGATTCAACTTGGTAAACATTCGATCAAGATCGTAAACCTCACCTTGCGCCGTCGAGATCATCTTTCGGCCGCGCCCACGACGCGCCAGATCAGACGAACGCATAACTGAAGGAGTGAGTGAATAATCTCGATAAACTCGATCGTGAATCGTCGGCACTCGCTTGCCCAGCAGCCGCGCTACCAGAATCCACGCGAGGGCGCGCAATACTTCCGGCGGCGAGTCTTTGCAAATATCCGAGAGCCGCACGTACACACGTCCAGACCGCAAACGAATGGTGTGGCGCAGTCCGGCGTAAGGGTAGAAGCGGACTTCAATCGCAGGCACACCACGATTCCCGCCCATATGTCGAAATGCGTCGGCGAAAAATTTTGTTACTTCATTCATTGCGGTAACTCGGAGGCAAACAGCGGTTCGGGGACTAATCTTAAGGATGGTAGATGCAGCCCGTCAACCTTTGGCGGGACGCCACCATAAGTTCCATTATTTCAATAGTTGCGTATTCATAGGTTGCACGGATTGACCTAATCTGTGCAATCTGGGGATAAGTTTGTATACTGCCCAGCAATGCCCCGGAGAGCCTCAAATCTCCAAACGACTGAGAAGGCCGGCTTAGACTCCCGAGCGGAGGTACTACTCGCCGCCCTGATCAAGGAACACCTCGTCACTGGCGAGGCGGTAGGCTCGCGTGTGCTCTCCGATCGCTTTTCACATGGCTTTGGTTGGAGCCCGGCGACGATCCGTAACGTCATGGCCGATCTCGAAGAGGCTGGTTTCGTCGAACAGCCCCACACATCCGCCGGACGCGTGCCGACCGACAAGGGTTATCGTTACTACGTCGACAACATTCTCGGTGAGGCGCGTTTGTCGCGCACCGATTTGAAAGCTATCGACCATCTCTTCGCATCGATCGACGCGGGTTCGTCGCCCGACCGGCTGATGGAAACGGCGTCGCACGTGCTCTCGGCGCTCTCGCAGAACGTGGGCATCGTCGTGTCGCCGTCGCTTGCTGACAACCGGCTCAATCACATCGAATTTGTGCTGCTGCCGGACAAGCGCATTTTGGTGGTGCTCGTTTCAACCGCGAACATCATTCACAACAAGGTGATTCGCGTCACCGACGATCTGACGCAGGACGACCTCGATCGCACCGCACGTTATTTAAATACAGAATTCGGTGGCAAGAGCCTCCTCGCGATCCGGACCGAGATCGTCGGATTGATGAAAGAAGAAAAGGCGCTTTACGATCGACTCCTGCAAAATGCGATCCTGTTGTGTGAGCGGAGCCTCGAAGGCGAGGAAACAAGCGCCGGCGTTTATGTAGACGGTACTTCCAACATCCTGACAAAACCGGAATTTGTCGATATCGAACGGATGCGCGAGCTGTTCAGAACATTTGAAGAGAAGTCGCGCCTGATCAAGATACTCAATGAGTGTGTTCACGACGCGGCGAACTATCCGGGTGACGTACACGTTGTCATCGGCCGCGAGCATCCCGCGAGCTCGATGCGCGACTGTGCTTTGATCACGGCGCCTTACCGGGTCGGATCCAACGACAACATCGGCACGCTCAGTGTTGTTGGTCCCATGAGAATAGAATATGCGCGGATAATGGCTATGGTAAACTACATGGCGCGGTTGATTGAGCATCGACTGGGCGAACAAACTGCACGTTAGTCCGAAGAATCGATCCTTCCTAATGACATCAGACAGACGCGACAAAGGTTCGCACCGCATCCCAATCAAGTTCACCGACGCTGACGACGAAATCAGGTCTGCCGAGGACATGGCGAGAGAAGATCCCGATTACGAAGGCGAGGAGATTGACCTCACCGACCCGAGTCTCACGGAGGAAAACCTTTTTTCGGCGACCGATGTTGAGCCGGAGAGTGGTGGCCCGGAGCAAGCCGAGCTGGTTGCGACGCGCGCTGAGCTGAAGCGAGTCGAGGCTGAAAACGCTGAGCTAAAGAATAGTCTCGCGCGCCGCCAGGCAGATTTTGAGAATTATCGAAAGCGCGTGGAACGGGAACGGGCCGAGACTTACAATCGCGTGGTTGCCGATGTTGCCGCAAAGCTCCTGCCGGTAGTGGACAATCTGAAGCGAGCGTTGGAGGCCGAGGCGTCGGTCGAAGCCGCGGAGTCTGACGAGTTTCGTCATTTTCTGAGCGGCGTCGATCTCATCAACAAGCAGCTCAACGGCGTGCTCGACGCGCTTGGCGTCAAGCCCGTTGCGGCGGTTGGTGAACAGTTCAATCCCCATATTCACGAGGCTGTGGTAACTGAACCGACTGACGACTATGCGCCCGACACGGTGATGCAGGAGTTAGTCACGGGCTACCGCATCGGCGACAAACTCATTCGACCCGCGCTCGTGAAGGTTGCAACGCGCAAGTGAAAACCATCCACAGATTACACAGAAAATCAGTGCAATCTGTGGACTAATCCATAACAATGGGAAAATCGATCGGAATTGATTTAGGGACGACCAACTGTTGTGTCGCCGTCCTCGAAGGCGGCACAGTGCAGATCGTCCCGAACAAAGAAGGTGGGCGCACCACTCCGACCGTCGTTGGTTTTACTGAAAAGGGCGAACGGCTGGTGGGCCAGATTGCCAAACGCCAGGCCGTCACCAATGCCGCCAACACCGTTCACGCAGTCAAGCGACTGATGGGCAGGAAGTTCAGCGCGCCGGAAGTCGGCAAGATGCGCGAGAGCGCGCCATTCGAAATTGTCGATTCTCCGAACGGCGACGCGCGCGTGCGCGTGCAGGGCCGCAACTACAGCCCGCCCGAGCTGTCTGGAATCGTTCTGCAACGACTCAAAGCAGCGGCTGAAGAGTTTCTGGGCGAAGCGGTCACTGACGCGATCATCACCGTCCCCGCTTACTTCGACGACACGCAACGACAGGCCACCAAAGACGCCGGCAAGATCGCGGGCCTGAAAATCGAGCGCATCATCAACGAGCCGACCGCAGCGGCGCTTGCGTATGGTCTCGGCAAGTCAAACGTCGAGCGAATCGCGGTTTACGATCTCGGCGGCGGCACTTTCGATATCTCAATCCTGGAAATGAACGACGGCGTTTTCGAAGTTCTCTCCACTTCGGGAAACACGTTTCTCGGTGGTGAGGATTTCGACGAGCGCATCATGAGCTGGATGGCGGGACAGTTTCTCGCCGACACCGGCATCGACCTGCGACAGGATCGGCTCGCCTTGCAGCGACTGAAAGAAGTCGCCGAGCGCGCGAAGTGCGATTTATCGACTGCAAACGAAACGGTGATAAACCTGCCGTTCATCGCTGCCGACGCGACCGGTCCGAAGCACTTCAACAAGACGCTCACGCGGTCGCAGTTTGAGACGCTCGTTAGCGATCTCGTCGACCAGACGATTGACCCGTGCCAGACGGCGCTGAAAGACGCGAAGTTGCAGCCGGCGGATATTCACAAAGTCATTCTCGTTGGTGGCCAGACGCGATCTCCAATTGTCGAGCGGACGGTCGAGAAGATCTTCGGTCGCAAGCCGTCGTCGGAGATCAATCCTGACGAAGTGGTGGCGATGGGCGCCGCGATCCAGGGTGGCGTGTTGAATGGCGACGTGAAAGATATCGTGCTGTTTGACGTGTTGCCGCTGAGTCTCGGGCTCGCGACGCGGGGCGGGCTGTTCACGAAGATCATCGAACGAAATTCGACGATACCTTTGCGCGAGAGCCGGACGTTTACGACCGTCGTCGATAACCAGTCGTCGGTTGAGATTCACGTACTGCAAGGTGAGCGTGAAGTCGCGGACGGCAATCGCTCACTCGGCAAATTCGAGCTGGTGGGAATTCCGCCGAACCCGCGCGGCGTGCCGCAGATCGAGGTTTCGTTTGAAGTGGACGCGAATGGTATCGTGTCAGTTTCGGCGCAGGACAAAGCCACCGGACGTGAGCAGCAGATGCGGATCACGCCTACGTCGGGTCTGACGCCGGAGGAGATCGACAGGCTGATTCACGAGGCGGAGAGTTTCGCGGAGACTGACAAGGTCACGAAAGAGTTGCTGGTGTTGCGGACGAGGCTCGAGTCATTACTGCGAAACACGCAGAAGTCGTTTACGAAGTTTGGTGGGTTACTGCCGGAGATCGAGCAGGACGCCGCTGAGAAAGTCTTCACTGAAGCGGAGGCCGTACTGAAGTCGGATAAGTTGGATGATGTAAAAATTGTTATGCCTAAGTTGGAGCGCGTGGCCGGGCAACTCACATCCGCAATGTTGGATCCAGAAGCAGATGCAGTGAATAGTGAATCCTGAGAATCGTTTCAGGATGAACAAGATAGTTAATTTATATGAGCAAAAGAGATTACTACGAAATTTTAGCCGTTAGCCGCACCGCTACGGACCAGGAAATCAAGAGCGCCTACCGGCGTCTAGCAGTCAAATATCACCCTGATAAAAATCCGAACGACGCCAGCGCGGAAGAGAAGTTTAAGGAAGCAGCCGAAGCCTACAGCGTCCTCTCCGATCCAGAGCAGCGCAAACGTTACGACCGTTTTGGTCACGCGGGTGTTTCGAGCAGCGCCGCCGGTGCAGGCTCGTGGGGCGCACCCGGTTTTGGCGGAATCGAAGACATTCTCGGCGACCTGTTTGGTTTTGGCGATGTATTTGGTGGCGGGCGCGGTGGCTCACGTCGTACTTCCGCGCAACGCGGCGCCGATTTGCGCTACGACCTGGAGATCACGCTCGAAGAGGCCGCCAACGGAATGACGGCGCAACTGCGCATTCCGCGGCTCGAGTCGTGCGAGACGTGTAAAGGATCGGGCGCGGCCTCTGGAAGCCAACCGGAAAACTGTTCGACATGTGCCGGCACGGGCCAGGTTCGTTACCAGCAGGGGTTCTTCTCGGTAGCGCGGACGTGCCACGTTTGTCGCGGGACGGGGAAGGTCATCAAGAACCCGTGTGCGGATTGTAATGGCACGGGCCGGGTCGAGCGCGAGAAACAATTGGAAGTAAAAGTTCCGGCGGGGGTCGAAACCGGCTCTCGTTTGCGCGTTACTGGTGAAGGGCAGGCAGGCACTCAGGGTGGCCCCGCGGGTGACCTCTACGTGGTTATCCACGTAGCCGAGCACGAGCAGTTTGAGCGACAAGGTAGCAACCTGTACGAGGCGGTCCCGATCACCTTCGCACAGGCGGCTTTGGGCGCTGACATCATGGTCAAGACGCTCGATAGCGAAGAGAAGTTGAAAATCCCGATGGGCACTCAGACCGGCACCGTCTTCCGATTGCGAGGAAAGGGCATGCCGGCGCTCGGCGGTCGTGGTCGAGGCGACCTGTTTGTTTCAGTGACTGTTATCACGCCGACCACGCTGACACGCGAACAGCGTCGCCTGCTCGAGCAGTTAGCAGAAGTTGAAAACAAAGACCTCGAAAGCAAAGGTTTGGTCGATAAAGTCAGAGATATATTCGGCTGATCCGCGTTCATCCGCGAAAATCCGCGGCTAAAGTGAGGAACCCATGTTTGTTCGCTCCCGATATTTGGCTCCCCTCGTTTTGATCTGTCTATTCTCCTGTGCCGCCATGGCCCAGGATCTCCTTGAGCCTCTGA
>DATHTI010000496.1:0-29206 GCA_035463335.1 Pyrinomonadaceae bacterium
CCTTTTTTGTGCTTCCTCGTGGCTACAGGTAGAATCTCCGTCACATCATATGGATTACCCAAGAACCCTTAACGAACTCAGGGCGGCCAGGTATCAAAGCCACGCGGTCAAGGACGAGCTGCGTCGCAATCTAATAACCAAACTGCGCAGCGGCGAGAAACTCTTTCCCGGCATCGTCGGTTACCAGGACACCGTGATCCCGCAACTGATCAATGCGATCCTGTCGCGACACAACATCATCCTGCTCGGCCTGCGCGGCCAGGCGAAGAGTCGAATAATCCGCCAGCTCACAGACCTGCTCGACGATCGCATTCCGATCATCGCTGGCTCTGAAGTCAACGACGATCCGTTTGGTCCAATATCCGCTTACGGCCGCCAGATGCTCGCTGAACACGGCGATTCGACACCCATCGACTGGATCGACCGCGACGCGCGCTTCGTCGAGAAACTCGCGACGCCGGACGTTACAGTCGCCGACATCATCGGTGACGTCGATCCAATTAAAGCCGCGAAAGGCGGTCACCTGCTGAGCGACGAGCTGACGATTCACTACGGCCTGCTGCCGCGCGCGAATCGTGGCGTCTTCGCAATCAACGAGCTGCCTGATCTCGCCGGAAAGATTCAGGTCGCGCTTTTCAACATCATGCAGGAAGGCGACGTGCAGATTAAGGGCTATCCGGTGCGCCTGCCGCTCGATGTGATGCTGATGTTTTCCGCGAACCCGGAAGACTACACGGCGCGCGGCAAGATCATTACGCCACTGAAAGATCGCATCGGCGCCGAGATCCTGACGCACTATCCGAAAGAGCTGCCCGAAGCAATCGAGATCACGCGCCAGGAAGCCTGGACCAACCGTTTCGACAATGGCGATCAATTGATCGTTCCGGAATTCATTCGCGAAGTAGTGGAGCAGATCGCTTTCGAAGCGCGTGACGACAATCACGTCGACAAGCATTCCGGCGTTTCACAACGAATGCCGATCACGGTTATGGAGTCGGTAATCTCGAATGCTGAGCGACGCGCGCTGCTCACGGACGAAGAGCTGGTCGTGCCGCGTATTTCAGACGTTTACGCCGCAATTCCGTCGATGACCGGCAAGATGGAGCTGGAGTACGAAGGTGAACAACTCGGCGCGAACCGCATCGCACGCGATCTCATCAAGCGCGCCGCCGGCGAGATTTTCGAGGGCTATTTTGTCGGCATTGATTTCGCGCGAACGGTGCAATGGTTTGACGAAGGAAACAAACTGCTGCTCGCCGACACCGCCTCCGCATCCGAGTGTGTGACGCTGGTCGAGGCGGTTCCGGAGCTGCTTGAAACCGCGATGATCCCATTTGATTTCCGGCGCTCTGACACGGCGCAGCTTGTTTCCACCTGCGAGCTCGTGCTCGAAGGGCTGTATGCTGAGAACAAGATCAGTCGTAACGAAGAGGGCGGTTACGCCGCGGTTACGAAGGCTAAGAAGGATCGCCGCGGCATGATCTACGACGATCTGACAGAAACCGGAAAGTACAGTTAATACCGATCCGCGGAAATCCGCGTAAAAGATCCGCGTTTATCTGCGTTATGAAGTTTAAGTATTCCAAATTCCAGGGGTTCGATGTCTTTTCCATCAATCTGGGTGAGCTGATGGACAGTATGTCCGATGCGCTCCTCGATTCCGGCTACGACGACGATTATTACTGGACCCGCAACCGAAAACAGACCGACACCTCACTCGACGCACTACGTCGCGCACTGCTTCAAGCCCTTATGGACCAGGGCCTCGTCGACGAGCAACAGATCGCGTCGATGCTCGCGCAGAACGAAGGCAAGTTTCACGGCTCGCTGCTCGAAGAGTTGTTGAATCAACTGATCGAGCGACTCGTCGAAGAAGGTTACCTGACACTCCGGGAAGAACAACCACAACGCACGGAACGGCAGCGAGGAATGCGCGGTCCAGGTGAAGTTTCGGAGCCGCTGCCTCGCGACGTTCGCTTCGAAGTCACTGAAAAGGGTCTCGATTTTCTCGGTTATAAAACTCTGCGCAACCTGCTCGGGAGCTTTGGCAAAAGCGCCGCCGGACGCCACGACACGGTTTATCTTTCGACCGGCGTTGAAGCGGCTGCCGCAAGTAAACGTTACGAGTTTGGCGACACGATCAATCTCGACGTTAACACCACGCTGCTCTCGGCAATTCAGCGCGAGGGGTTGAAAGTCCCGCTCAATCTTGAATACCGCGATCTGTACGTTCACCAGTGTGATTACCAGTCATCATGCGCAACTGTCGTGATGCTCGACTGTTCACACTCGATGATTCTCTATGGCGAGGATCGTTTCACGCCCGCGAAAAAAGTTGCGCTCGCGATGTCGCATCTGATTCGCACGCAGTATCCCGGCGACTCGCTCAAAGTGGTGCTCTTTCACGATGCGGCGGAAGAGCTGCCGCTTGCCCGGCTCGCGACCACGCAGGTTGGTCCATATCACACCAACACCGCAGAAGGACTTCGCCTCGCTCGCCGGCTGCTTCAGGCTCAGCGCAAAGAGATGAAGCAGATCGTGATGGTGACCGACGGCAAGCCCACAGCTTGTTTCCTACAGAGCGGGCCTGGAGTAAAAAGTAAAACCAGCGGAACTGCCAACCCGGCCCGGCGTCTCTATAAGAACTCAATGGGCGGCGATCCATTCGTGATGGCCGAGACTTTCAAGGAAGTTCAGGCGTGCCGCAAGGCCGGCATCATGATAAATACCTTCATGCTGGCCAGTGACTACTATCTCGTTGATTTTGTAAAACAGATGTCTGCCATGACGAATGGCAAAGCTTACTTCGCCAACCCCGGCAATCTATCGCAATTTGTCCTGATTGATTTTCTACGCCGCAGAACCCGACGAGTTAAATAGTTCGTTACTAAGGATTTACGGATTCTCCCATGCGCAACCGCGTTCTCTTACCGTATCTAATCCTGTTGCTGGGCTTCTGTTTCACGCTCCTCGTCTATTACTACTTCTACAAGCTTACTCACGAGCAGGATCTCCTGCGCTTCACCAGCTCTGTGCAGGAGGTCCAGGACCAGGTGCGACTGCGTATCGCTACCTCAACCGCGCTACTTCGCGCCGGCACTGGTCTTTTCGCCGCCAGTGATTTTGTTGATGCGCGTGAATTTGAAAACTTCGTCACAGAGATAGAGCTCGAGAAAAACTATCCGGGCGTGGAAGGTATCGGCTATTCGGTCAGGTTCGCTCCCGAAGAGAAGGCTCGGGTCATTGCCAGTATGAAGCGCCAGGGCGTCCCTGACTTCGAAATCTGGCCGGATGACTCTCCTCGCGACGAATACAATACGATTATCTACTTGCAGCCCACCTCACCTCGCAACGACCAGGCAATTGGTTTTGATATGGGAACAGAAGAGACGCGGCGCCAGGCAATGGCGGCGGCGTGCGACACCGGAAAACCCTTTGCTTCAGGGCGTGTTCAACTTGTGCAGGAGCGAAATGTTGCGCTCACGAACAGACAACCGGGCTTTTTGATTTACGTACCGGTTTATCGGAAGAACGCGCTTATTAGTACCCAGGAAGGACGCCGCAAAGCGCTGCTCGGATTCGTTTACAGTCCATTGCGCGCAAAAGACTTCCTTGAGGCCGTCACCGCAAGTAAAAAGTACGAAGTTGATTTCAAGGTTTATGACGGCACGGAGCAGAAAGCTGACAATTTACTTGGCCTCGTCGGGAACGAAGTCTCTGCTAAGCCAATGTTTACCGACGCGAAGCCGCTGGAGGTTGAGGGGCGCACGTGGACCCTCGCTTTTGCCACAAATCCATCCTTCGAAACACATTCGAACCGGTATCTGCTCAAGTACACGTTGATTTTCGGGGTGCTACTCAGCCTGCTTTTTGCTGCCGTAACGCGCGCTGAGATCCGCGCTCGCTCACGCGCAGAGCACTCGGCTGACGAGCTCAAAAAATCCGCCACCACGATTCAAAACACGCTTCAGGAACGCGAGCGTGCCGAAGAAGCGCTGCGTAAAACGTCAGTGGCCTTGCGCGACGCAGACCAGCGTGCACTCCTCGAATACGAGCGTTTGCTCGAAAGAATCAAGACCTTTGCGCAGGCGCTCGGGACCGCCAGAGAGTTGCACGCGATTTTCCAGGCGCTGCGCCACTTCACGAACGTGTCGGTTCCATGTAACGGCTTTTTCGTCTCACTCTACGATCCGGTTCGGGATGTTCGCACCTGCTGTTATGGCTGGGCCGACAACGAAGAGCTGAATGTTTCCGAGCTGCCGCCGATGCCGGTGACGGCGCATGGTCCAAACAGTCGTGCCGTGCGCACAGGACAAGTAATCATCACTAACGACTACATGCGCGCCACTCAGGCGAATCCCGGCGTCGTCGTTGGTCCTGACAACGGTTTGCGTCCAGACTCATCCATGGCGGTGCCGATGGCGGTGATGGGACGCATTATCGGCACGATCGAAGTGCAGAGTTACGAGAAGAATGTTTATCGCCCGGAACACGTGACGGCGATGAGCATGGCGGCAAATCTCACCGCGGTTGCAATCGAGAATGTGCGACTACTCGAGCTCGAGCGGACTGCAAGAGAAGCGGCGGAAGAATCGAATCGTTTGAAGGACGAGTTTCTCGCCACGGTTTCGCACGAGCTGCGCACACCGCTGACTGCGATTCTCGGCTGGTCGCGACTGCTCGAAGGTGGCACGCTCGACGATTCAGTGACGCAGCAGGCAGTGGAAGTAATCTGGCGCAACGCAAAAGCACAGGCGCAGATCGTCGACGACATTCTCGACGTGTCGCGCATCATCACCGGCAATCTTTATCTCGATCTGCATCCTCTGGAAGTGGTGCCGGTTGTCGAGAATGCGATCAACGTCGTGCAGCCCACGGCTGATGCGAAGGGCAGAAAGATCGAAAAGTATTTTGACTCGAAGCCTCTCATGATTTCGGGCGACGCAAACCGGCTCCAGCAAGTGGTTTGGAATTTGTTATCGAATGCGGTGAAGTTTACTGATAGCGGCGGGCGTGTTTGTATAAAGGTCTCGCGCGTTGGCGGCGTAGTTGAGGTGAGTGTTTCGGATACTGGCCAGGGCATCAGTAAGGAGTTTCTGCCGTACGTCTTCGAGCGATTTCGCCAGGCTGACAGCACGACGACCCGGCAGCATGGCGGGCTCGGGCTTGGGCTCGCGATTGCACGACATCTCGTGGAGATACACGGCGGTACGATCAATGCGATGAGTGGTGGCGACGGGCGCGGAGCGACTTTCACCATCAGGCTTCCGCTCATCGAAGCAACGGTCAAGCGCCTCGCCGAACCTGATCAACTCAAGCTCGCGCGAGCGCCACAGTTGTTATCCGGTCTCAACGTTCTGGTCGTCGACGACGACTCTGACACGCTGACCCTCATGGCAACGGCTCTCAAACGGCGGCACGCGAACGTGACCGCCGTGTCTTCGGCAGGTGAAGCTATCCAGGCGATCACCCGCAAACGACCCGACGTGCTCGTTTCTGACATTGCCATGCCGGATGAAGACGGTTACGGTTTAATCAAGAAGGTTCGCTCGCTCGAGAACGACGCGACGGAAAAGATTCCGGCAGTGGCGATCACGGCATACGCGAAAGAGGAGGATCGCGAGCGTGCGTTGTCGGCGGGTTTTCAGATTTATTTGGCCAAGCCCGTGGAATTGACGGAATTGATTTCCGTTGTGGCGCGAGCGGCGAGAAGAGACTTTTAACATCCTGTCCAACTATTTGTTTCGATGACACGGATCCAAATCGACAATATCAATTTAGCGTACACGGACACGGGCGGCGCCGGTCGCCCGATCGTGCTCATTCACGGGTATCCGTTCAACCGTTCACTCTGGAGCGAGCAGATCACCGCGTTGAGCGATAGTTACCGCATCATCGCTCCTGACCTCCGCGGCTTCGGCGACAGCGACGCTTCCCAGGATACGAGCACGATGAATCGTCTCGCGGCGGACGTCGCTGCCTTGATGGACCATCTCGAGATCGCGCGCGCCACGATCGGCGGTCTGTCGATGGGTGGTTACGTAGCTTTAGCGTTCTACAAACAATTCGCTACGCGGGTGCGAGCGCTCGTCCTGGCCGACACGCGCGCACAAGCCGACACTGAAGAAGGAAAACAAGCGCGCGCGCAACAGGCAGAGAAAGCATTGTCCGAAGGCATGGCGGGTATTGCTGATGCAATGTTGCCGAAACTGCTCACGCCTGAGACAGTGAGCAAACGTCCGGAGATCGTGAAGTTTGTTCGCGACATGATGTTGCAAACTAAACCGGAGGGCGCTGCGGCCGCGCTGCGTGGAATGGCCGAACGCGAGGATCAAACAGAACTGCTGCCGAAGATCACTGTTCCGACGTTGATTCTCGTTGGAGCTGAAGACGCGATTACTCCGGTTGCTGATAGTGAAAAGATGCACCAGGCGATCGGCGGCTCACATCTTGTTGTGTTGGACCATGCAGGGCACGTTTCCAACCTGGAGCGAACACAGCAGTTTAATGACGCGCTGCTTCAGTTTCTGACACAGTCATAGCTTGTAAATGCCCGACTACAAAAAATTCTCCATCGAAGAGCGCGTGCGCTGGGGCGACGTTGACGCGGCGCGCATCATTTTCTACGGCGCTTATATTCACTTCTTCGAGTATGCCGAGACGGAGTTGTTTCGTGCCGTCGGGTTGCACTACGGAGTGATGTTTGACGAGTTGGGGATCTGGCTGCCGCGCGTACATCTCGAGTGTGACTTTCATCGCATCGCCCAGCTAGACGACATTTTGGAAGTGAGCGTGTGGGTTGGGCGCTTTGGTACGAAGTCGATGCGCTTGAATTTTGAAGTGCGTCGCAAGGGAAGCGATGAGCTGGTCGCGACCGCGCACTTCGTGCTTGCGGCGGTCAACCAGCAGACGTTTGAAACAGTTCCGATTCCGGCAGAGTTGCGCGAGAAGCTCGCACCGTACAGCGCCAACGAAGAGCAGAAATGACAACGGTTCCCAACAATATTGCACTCGAAGGTCTCGATGAAAAGACGATTGATCGAGATCCGATCAAGCAGTTTCAGCTTTGGTTTAGCGAGGCGATTGCCGCGAAGCTGCCGATGCCCGATGCCATGACACTCGCGACCGCGACGCCCGGTGGCAAGCCTTCTGCGCGCATGGTGTTGCTCAAGCAGGTGGACCATGACGGTTTTGTTTTCTTTACCAACTACCGCAGCGCAAAGGCGGAGCAACTGGACGCGAATCCGTATGCGGCGCTCGTTTTCTACTGGGCTCAGCTTGATCGCCAGGTGCGGGTCGAGGGAAGTGTCGTAAGAACGTCGGCGCAGGAGTCACGCGATTACTTCAAGACTCGGCCGCGCGAGAGCCAGATTGGTGCGTGGGCATCGGAACAGAGCCGTGCGATCAACAGCCGAGACGTGCTCGAGCAGCGCGCGCAGGAGCTTGAAGTTTTGTATTGCGATCGTGATATCGATTGCCCCGAGCATTGGGGTGGTTACCGTCTGAAACCTGAGCGTATTGAATTCTGGAAGAGCCGCATCGGCCGCCTGCACGATCGCATCCTCTACCAACGTGACAGCGCAACTTGGACCATCACCAGACTCGCTCCTTAATTACAAAAGCGTATATAAATAATTGGCCCGTTAGCTCAGAAATATATTTTGTGTTTTCTGTGCCTTTTTGTGGCTAAAGTGGTTTGAGAGCGCTTTTGACGAGTTTCTTTTTGAGGTCGACGTAGCCTTGCTCGCCGGCGACGAGATTGCCTAAGACGCGCTTCACACCGCGATGGCCGCGCGCGAATTCGATCATGCGTTCGGTGAATGGCGCGCCCCAGAAATTGCCGTAAAAACGTCGTCGCATCTGCGCTGCCCGGCGCAGCTCGGCGCCGAAGTCTTTTCTCCAGCGCTTCTCATACGACTGCGGCTGTCCGTTCAGATACGTCTCCGCAAATAACTCCGCGGAACGCAAAGCATAATAAATGCCCTCGCCCGTTACGGGATCCGCGAAGCCCGCCGCGTCGCCAAGTAAGGCCCAATCGTCACCGGAAACTTTTCTCGTATCCCATGTTTGTGGGGCGAGTCCCGGAATGCGTGCGGCGTAGCGTTCGGCAGTCGCGCGCAAGTGTTTCTCGATGCGCGATCGTTCTGGAGTGTTCGTCTCGTTATTCCAGAACTTTACTTTGTTACCGTCGCACTGTTCGTAGTAACCGATCATGAACTGCCACAGCAGATCATCCAGTGGCTCATGCTTGAAAGCATCCTGGGTAGTGGCGATGCCGAACGAGATGTGATCCGGACGCGGAAAGGCCCACGCGTAACCAACCCAGCCAGGCAGGAAAGCCACCGCTGTTGGAGCGCCACTTTTTGCCGGTAACGGTGCACGATAACCGAAAGCAACTTCCATGTCGGAAGGTGGCAGTGGACCAGCGAGCATCTTTGCGATGCCACTATTTGCACCGTCGGCTCCGATTAAAAACGAACCCTTCCACTCGGAACCGGTATCGCTAATGACTCGCCAGCCATCACCAGCGCGTTTTGTTTTTCGCGCGGAGATCTTCTCGGAGATGACCTGTGCGCCTGCATCACGCGCGCGATCGCGCAAATAACAATCGAAAGCGATGCGCGAATAGATCGCGAACGGTTCATCCAACGTGAGGTGAAGTCGTTTGCTGGAGGGTGAGTACAAATCCAGCTCGGTGATGGTGCGGCCCACAGCATTCAATAAGTGCGGCCAGGCCTTCAACGCTTTCGCAGTCACACCGCCGCCACACGCCTTTGGCTCACCTTCCGGGCGGCCGTCAAACAACGCGACCTTCGCACCGCCTTTCGCGAGCAGCTCCGCGGCGAACGAGCCTGCGGGGCCTGCGCCGATGATTAGGAGATCAAAAGCCATTGTAAAACGTGGGTGGAGAAGTCAGTTGTTTACAGGATTACGGGATTTACAAGATTCGCATGATAGAATAACAGCCGTTCCCTCCAAAATACGAAAGGCGCTCGATGATTAGCCAAAGCTGCCTGGTGTTTTCCGGCATTGCACCGCATCCACCAATCATGGTGCCTGAGGTTGGCAAAGAATCGATCGCAAACGTCGTTCGCTCGATCGCCGCAATGTCAGAGCTCACGAAGCGACTCATCGAGAGTGGCGCCGAGTCCGTCGTTCTGATTTCGCCGCACGCCCCGCTCGAGGTCGATTCGTTTGTTGCTTACGAAGGTCCGCAAGTCTGCGGCGACTTCTCACATTTCAACGCTCCCGGCACTAACTTCACCACACCCATCGACGAAGAATTGCTCACCGCGATCAAAGATGCGGCGGCTTCCGAGCATTACGAAGTGACAACGCTGCCCGAGCATGATCTCGATCACGGCACCGCTGTTCCGCTTTACTTTCTTTTGCAAAACGGCTGGCGCGGGAAAGTGGTGACGCTCGGCTACAGCTTTCTCTCGAATCACGATCATTTACGTTTTGGCTCATGTATCAGGAAGGCTGTTGACGAAGTGGGCCGTCGCGTGGGTTTCATTGCGAGCGGCGACCTGAGTCACCGGCTCAAGCCGCAGGCGCCCGCCGGCTACAATCCCAACGCGCACGTGTTTGATGAACAGGTTGTGGATGCGCTGCGCTCGAATGAGCCGCAAAAAATCATCGATATCGATTTCGACTTGCGCAGGCTCGCCGGCGAGTGTGGGTTTAGATCGATGCTGGTGGCGATTGGCGCCAGCTCGGAGCTGCCGTTGTCGTGCGAGGTGCTGAGTTATGAAGCGCCGTTTGGTGTTGGCTATCTCGTCGCGCAGATTACAAACCAGACCACGCTTGCAGAGCGACAAGAGATCTCATTGCCCGCATTAGCACGTGAAGCCGTGGAAACTTTCGTTCGCTCGGGACAGGTACTTACTCCGCCGCCATCCACCGACGAATTTCTGTCATCACCGGCGCCATGTTTTGTTTCACTCAAAACTCTGAGCGGTGAGCTTCGCGGCTGCATTGGAACGATCGAGCCAGCGAGAGACACACTCGCCCAGGAGATCATCGCCAATGCGATCAGCGCCGCCACCAATGATCCACGGTTTGATCCGGTACGGCCTGAGGAGTTAGCGAACCTGCGTTACTCAGTCGACGTGCTTTTTCCCTCAGAAGAAACAGTGATCAGTGAACTGGATCCGTCGGTGTATGGAGTGATCGTTGAGGACGAGAGCGGCACGCGGCGTGGATTGCTGCTGCCGGACATTCCCGGCATTGATAACGCCCAACAGCAGGTCGAAATCGCGGCGCGCAAAGCCGGTATTCGAGGTGATGAAGCGATTCGACTTTGTCGGTTTAAGGTTGAAAGATATCGTGAGACTTATCCACAGATTACACAGAATTAATAATGAATCTGCGTAATCTGTGGATACAAGTGTTAGACGTCGAGGTTCCGCACGTCGAGGGCGTTGTCTTCGATGAACTTCCGCCGCGGCTCGACTGCATCACCCATCAGGACGGTGAAGATCTCGTCCGTTTCCACTGCATCATCAATCCTGACTTCGAGGAGCGTACGCTTCTCCGGATTCATCGTCGTTTCCCAAAGCTGCTCCGGGTTCATCTCGCCCAGGCCTTTGTAACGCTGGATCGAAAGGTCCTTCTTCGCCGCCGCCAGCACTTTCTCCAGCAACGCCTCGCGTGTCGGCACTTCCTCGCTCGTCCCGTTTTCACCCGAGATAAACGGCGCCGCCAGATCGTCTTCAAGCGCCTTGAACAACTCGACGGCCTTCTGGAATTCGACAAACTGGGCGAAGTTCCAGTCGATTACGACATTGACTCCGGTATGCGTCGTCGTCTCGATCTCCCACAATCCGTGCTCTTCGTCTGAAGTCAGCTCGGTCTTGTAGCCGGCCTTGTGCAAAGCCCCTTCGATCTTCGCCATAAGGTCAGCGTCCTGGAAGACTTTCCGGAGCGTTTGTCCTTCCTTCCGCAGCACACCTTTGCGGCCGCTGAGCGATTCGAGCAGCACATTCAGCATTTGCGGGTCCCCGCCGAGACGACGTGTCGCTCTTTCACAGTAACGTTTAAAATCAACCATCTTCTCTAGCGATTTGGCCAGCTCACGACCTTCAATCGCCTGCGAGGCGCCCGCTGGCTTAACCGTCATGTCGTTCGTCGCCTGCCGCATGAGGTAACGAATCATCGTGCTCTCGTCTTTGATGTACTCTTCCTTTTTCCCTCGCTTTACTTTGAACAACGGGGGCTGCGCGATGAACACGTGGCCCGACTCGACGAGGGCCGGCATCTGGCGATAGAAGAACGTCAGCAGTAGCGTGCGAATGTGCGAGCCGTCAACATCTGCGTCCGTCATCAGGATGATCTTGTGATAACGCAGCTTGCTGAGGTCGAAATCATCCTTGCCGATTCCGGTACCGAGCGCCGTGATCAGCGATTTGATCTCGCTGTGACCGAGCATCTTGTCGAACCGGGCCTTCTCGACGTTCAGAATCTTGCCCTTCAACGGAAGGATGGCCTGGTTCTTCCGGTCGCGACCCTGCTTGGCCGAGCCGCCCGCCGAGTCGCCCTCAACGATGTAGATTTCAGACAGCGCCGGATCGCGCTCCTGGCAGTCAGCGAGTTTGCCCGGCAGCATCGTTGAGCCCAGCGCACCCTTGCGGACGATTTCGCGAGCCTTGCGCGCCGCTTCACGGGCACGGGCGGCATCGAGTGCCTTCCCGACAATCTTTCTCGCGACAGGCGGGTTCTGCTCGAAAAACTCCGTCAGCCGATCGTTCAGGAACGACTCGACCGCGCCTTTCACGTCTGAATTGAGTTTCCCTTTCGTCTGCCCTTCAAACTGCGGCTGCGGCAGCTTCACCGAGATCACCGCGACAAGGCCCTCGCGAACGTCGTCGCCCGTCAGCGAGCTTTTGAAGTTCTTCGCCAGGCCCGACGACTGCGCATAAGCATTGATGGTTCGCGTGAATGCAGAGCGGAACCCGGAAAGGTGCGTGCCACCATCTACTGTGTTGATGTTGTTCGCAAACGAATAGACCTTCTCGTCATAACCGTCGTTATATTGAATCGCGACTTCGATCGAGAGGTTTTCGCCTTCCTTTTCGAAGTAGATCGGCTTGTCGTGCAAGGTCGACTTGTTCTTGTTCAAATGTTTGACGAACTCGGCGATGCCGCCCTTGTAATAGAACTCGTGCGAGCGCTCCGGGTCCTCACGCTCGTCTTTGATCGTGATGCGAATTCCCTTATTGAGAAACGCCTTCTCGCGCAGGCGCTCCGACAGCTTATCGAAACTGAATGAAGTCTCCGTAAAGATCTGACTGTCAGGCTTGAAAGTGATCTTCGTACCGCGTTTGCGCGTCTTGCCGGTCGGCGTCAGAGGCGCGACCGGGATTCCGCGCACGTACTCCTGCTCGTAAGTTCTTCCGTCACGCCAAATCTCGAGGTGTAGCTTTTCAGAAAGGAAGTTGACGCACGAAACACCGACGCCGTGCAGTCCGCCCGAAACCTTGTAAGCGTTTGAATCAAACTTGCCGCCGGCGTGAAGCTTGGTCATCACCACTTCGGCCGCGGACCTTTTCTCTTTCTTGATCTCGTCGACGGGAATACCACGACCGTTATCGATAACAGTAATGGAGTTGTCGAGATGGATCGTTACTTCAACGGTATCGCAATAACCAGCGAGCGCCTCGTCAATCGAGTTATCTACAACTTCGTAAACGATATGATGCAGACCAATCTCACCCGTCGAGCCGATATACATCGCCGGTCGCTTGCGAACGGCATCACGGCCTTCAAGGATCGTGATTGAAGACGAATCGTAAGCTGGTCCTTTTTTGTTAATGGTTGGTCCTGCGGTTGACAATACTAATCTCCTATACTGCTGATTAATCTTCAGGTGAGGATCGAGTTGGCCGAAGCGGCGTCATTTCTTGACCGGCTGCTTCGTACTTTTCCGTCCTCGATTTCGTATACATTCGCCCTTGAAAAGAAGCCTTCGACATGACTCCGCTTTGAGGTTGTGATGAAGGTTTGGGTGCGATTTTCAAGGTATTCAAGAAGGTGTCTTATCCTTCCCTCGTCCAGCTCCGCATCAACATCATCGATGATGAAAACCGGATGGTCATTCGAGGTTGAATTATACAATGAAATCGCCGCTAAGTCTAATAATAACAATGCGCTACGTTGCTGTCCGGAACTTCCGTACACCCTGATTTCCCGGCCGTCCAGGTGGATCTCCAGATCGTCCCGGTGCGGGCCGATCAACGCGTGCCCGGCAGCCACTTCAGCCACCATGCGAAGCGCGATTCGCGAGCGCAACAACGACTCGTAATCGCTCATGTCGCCCTTTGTCTCTAGTGACGAAACATAGCGCGTCGTAACGTCTCGTTTTTCAAACAGTTGCCTCTCGAGCGCGGCGTTCAAGCCGGCGACATACTCCTCGCGCGCCTGGTGAATCAAAACTCCCAAACGGACCAGTTGCTCGTTCCACGGCGCGAGGAGATCCTCGACTTTGTCTGGACCAAGCTCATTTTCGTTTGCGAGTTGCAGCACGCGATTTTTCTGTTTTAGGACTTTGGCGTAGTCGGAAATCGTTTTCAGATAAGCTGGTCGCAGTGAGCTGATGCCGCGATCGAGAAAGCGCCGGCGTGCTTCAGGCATGCCGCGCACGACGTCGAGATCGGCGGCAGTGAATGAGAAGACTTGTAGCTGAGTGAGGTAGCGTGCGAGCGTTTCGCGTTTGGAGTTGACGAAGATCGTTTTTGAATTGTCGTGCAGGCTGACTTGCAGCTCACGTTCGAGGTCTGCGCCTGTTGTGACCTTGCCTCTGATGACTGCTATCTCTTCGCCGAACCTGATTGCTTCCTGAAGACGCTGCGTGCGAAACGACTTGCTCCGGGCCAGAAGATAAATGGCCTCAAGCCAGTTGGTCTTACCCTGACCGTTGTTACCGTAGATGATGTTCAGCCGTGGGCCCCACTCGATTCTCCCACTGAGGTTGCGAAAGTTAGTCGCTTCAATTGCAGCGAGCAGCATGTGATGGATATTAGCATTGATGTGTCGGTAGTTCTCGTCACCAGATCGGATTAATTGGTGGGACGTCGCTAGCGAATTTCAACTTGTGAATGCGTTCCAACCAGACCTGTATAGATGCGACGGACTTCCCGTTTTTATAGGCCATTCTCAGTTCGATGTAAGTTGCGGACTTCTGAAACTCTTGAGCAATTAAATCGCCGTGAACCAAGCAGAAAGATTAAGATGAAGCGTGATGGGAGTAGATACTGCTTCAAGTGTCAGGAGAACATGAGCTTGCTCCTTAGCCTTACAATTCTGGGATTTATAGATAGCTTCTGTTTAGATACAAAACCACGCGTTAAGTTCCTTTGATGCGTCACAGCGTTTCGAGGATCGTCTATGGCCGCAGATAGCAAAGACTTAAGCATCGGTTACGGTAAAGTCCGGGAGATCAATATAAACAGGCAGAGCCGCCTATTGGGAATACTAAGGCTTTCAGATTGGGTACTGGCTTTGGGCTGCGTCTTTATATTGGTGGATATCCTTTTGGAAGTCGTTTTAGCCTCGGGTGGCTTGGCTGGCTTAATGCGATCTGGACTCGGTATACCCGATGATTTGGTGGTCCAGACTCTCATCGTCATTGCGTTTCTTTCTATAGGCGCTTATACAGGATGGAAGCATATTGGTGTTATTGATGCCAGAGTCTGGATAGCACATTTGATTGTCTTTGGAATCCTAGCTCTTTTTTTTACGCTGAAGATCGCGTTGGAGCTTCAAAACGATTTTCCCACTCGGCCAAAGGAGCAAGGAGAGTTGCTGGCCTCCTGGTTTTGGTCAGGGACAATAGCGATAGCCTCCCTACTTTTCTTTGTCACGGTTTTGATGTTAAGGACAACGCGGATCCCCGCGCTGAATATCTCTTTAGTTGGACTTCTGGCGCGCCTCAAACGAAAAAAAGAGGCGATGAGTGTCACTACCTCTCGGATTAAGAGAGTGAATACGCCTTTGGGAATACTCTTCGTGATCCTGGGGGCACTATTGACTGTGCTCGCGGTTTTGGCCTACCTGGGAACCCCAGACGACCGACTACCTCACTTTAGAGTCATACTTTCTTTGTGGGGTCTTGCTGCTCTTTTGCTGCTAAAGTCCCGCGGTTATTTTCAGGTTCGGGCTGATTCGTTACTCTCAGTAGACCCGAGAGAGCCGATTCTGTTTCTCCGATCGTTTGAAGACGATGAAAAGACAAAAACCGTCCCACCAACAAAAGCTTTAATAGATTTTTCGCTCGAGACGAGACTCTCAAATCACTTCCGGTTTTTTGGGCCGTTCATTGCTGTCGGTTCCTCAGAAGAAACAGTGACGACTCCAGGAGCGGCACGAGTAGTATTGTCAGATAGTGAATGGCAGGACAATGTATTGAACTTGATTAAGAAATCGGCTTTGATTGTTATGTATTCTGGAAAGACTCATTGGGTGAATTGGGAACTCACTAAGGTGATCGAAGCTGTGCGTGTCACCAGCCTGATATTACTGATTCCAGAAGTTGAGACTGAAGATATCGCCGCTCGAATTGCGCAACTTAGAATTGTCTTCGCGAACACCGTGTGGCATAGCGGTCTGGAGAAAATATCTAACTTTCAAAATGTTCGGGCTCTCAAGTTTGTAAGTGATGGATCCGTCATTATTATCACCAGCTCGAGGCGCAACCGTGATGCCTACCATTTGGCTGCACTCGTCGCTCACTACTTAATTCTTGGAAAGCTTGTCTTTGTGTCTAAAGAGAACGTAGTGTAACAACTCTCATGTTTATCGTATGTCAGTAAAAAACCTTGTCTTTACGATCAGATCCGCATCGGCATGACGACGTATTTATAATCGTAATCGCCGTTCTCAGAAGGCTTGAGCTGCGCCTGGGAATTTCCATCCTTGAATTCAAACGCGATCTTCGCGTCGCCGACCACGTTTAGAAACTCTTGCAGGTACTGGGCATTGAAACCGATATCCGTTGTTTCGCCGGCGTAATCTGTTTGGATCGTTTCGTTCGCTTCACCTTCTTCAGCATTCTGCGAGCTGATTACGAGCTCGTTATTCTCGAGGTGAAAACGAATCGCATGGGATCGCTCATCAGCCATTAACGCGACACGCCTGATCGCATGGTTGAGCAAGCTGCTATTGAACTCGACTGATTTGTCGTTGTTCTTCGGCATCACCATTTCATAATTCGGAAACTGGCCATACAGCATGCGCGAAATCAACAGTCGTGGTCCAACCTGGAAATAAATGTGATTCTCGTCCATTCCCAAACTGATCTCGTCATCGAAACCCGCAGTTAGCTTGGTTAACTCGGCGAGAGTCTTTCGTGGGATCAGCGTATCGATAGATTCCCGGGCGCCATTTCGCGCCAGGCCTTTCTTTTCGACGTATGCCAGCCGGTGGCCATCAGTCGTCACCATACGCGCGCCTGTGTCGTCTAAAACAAACTTCGCACCGGAAAGGGTGTAACGTGATTCTTCCTGAGTGATAGCGAATATCGTTCGATCGATGAACGTCTTGATAATGCCGGCATGAAGCTTCGTTGGCGCTGACTTGAATGACGGCACTTCGGGAAACGCATCTCGCGCCACGCCAACCATCTTGAAGCGCGCGCGGTCGCATTTCACCGTCACCCATTCGTTGTCTTCTTTTTTGAAACTAACCGGAGCATCCGGAAGCAGTCGCGCAATCTCAAAAAGTTTTCGCGCTTGAACGCACATCGATCCTGGCGTCGTGATCTCTTCCGCGTCCATGTCGCAACGAATCGTTACGTCGAGATCAGTTCCGGTGATGCGGATCGTATTTTCGCCAACTGATTCGATGAGTATGTTCGAAAGCACCGGTATCGTATTTTTCTTTTCAACGACACCTTGTACGAAGCCGAGTTCTTTTTGCAGGTTCTGTTTGCTGACGACGAATTGCATTGCCATTCACTCCTTCGAACTAATCCACAAACCGTATCGCCGATTCTTCTACTCCAGAATTTAAAATCTAATATTTATATCTAGTAGTAGCAGTAGGGCCTGTGGATATGTGAATAAAGACTTAATCTTGCTCAAACCAAAGCACTTAGAATCCTAAGTTACCTGTGGAAACCTGTTGAAATCTCCACCGAAAATTTCGGATATTTTTGAAGCCGAGAACATTAACATATTTTCCACAAAACATTCTCTGTGGAAGCTGTGAAAATGTGGAAAAGCTGGTTACGCAAAAGCGAAAATCACCTAAAGAGGTACTATGCACTTTGGTACCGAAAATCTTTTTCAAAGTCTTATTTTTGTAGCGACTCTGAGAGTTCACTGATGAGTCGTTGCAGTGTTTCGTCGGTCACGACGAGAGCCTCGATTTTTTCCACAGAGTGAATCACCGTCGTGTGATGTTTTCCACCGAACGCACGACCAATCTCCGGATAGCTGTGTTTGGTCAGGTGCTTGCACAGATACATCGCGATCTGTCGTGGGTGTGAGATTTGCCGGGCATTATTTTTGGAGATCAACTCCTCGCTGGTGAGTTTGTAAGTTGAAGCGACTGCCTTCTGGATCTGTTGAATCGTAATGACGTTCGATTCTTCTTCCTTGGCGATATTTCGAATCGCATCCTGGGCGAGGCTTTTTGAAATCGGTTCACCACGAAGCGAGGCGATCGCGATCAGTCGCACGAGCGAGCCTTCGAGCTCTCGAATGTTGCTCTTCACGCGACTGGCTATAAACATCGCAACGTCGTCAGGAATCGAAACACCGATCAGATCGCCTTTTCGTTTCAAGATCGCGATCTTCGTTTCGAGATCCGGCGGCTCGATGTCTGCTATCAAGCCCCATTCAAAACGCGAGTGGAGGCGCTCCTCGAGTGTCGGTATCTCACGCGGCGGACAATCCGAGCTGATCACGATCTGTTTTTGTTGATCGTAGAGCGCATTGAACGTGTGGAAGAATTCCTCCTGCGTGCGCTCCTTGCCGGCCATGAACTGAACGTCGTCGATCAACAACACATCCACTGATCGATACTTCTCACGAAAGCTCTGTGTCTTGTCGTAGCGAATCGCATTGATCAGATCGTTCATGAATCGCTCTGACGAGATGTAACAGAGCTTGAGATGTTGATTGCGCGATCTGATGGCGTGTCCACACGCATGCATCAGGTGCGTCTTGCCGAGACCGACACCGCCGTACAGGTAAAGAGGGTTGTAAGTTCGACCAGGCGCTTCAGCTACAGCAAGCGAAGCGGCGTGTGCAAACTGATTACAGGAGCCCACAACGAAACTGTCGTAAGTGTATTTAGCACTGAGCAAAGGCTCGGACAGCGACGGCGTAGAGTTGTCGGTTACAGAGATTGCTTCCCCTGTGCTGGAGGAAACAGAGGTTGTTACTTCCGGCTCATCCTCAGTGACGGCAGGCGAAGCGACAGCGGGCAAGGTCAAATCGGCCGGAACCCAATCGGAAACTTTTTCGACAACCCAGCCGACCGAGTAACCTGACAGTCGCTGCTCGTTGAGCGACTCGGCCAGAACCTTGCCATAGTTGCTCACGATCCAATCCTTCACATCCTGGTTTGGCGCACGCAAACGGAGCACGTGCTGCGAGCTATCCAGGCTTTCGAATCGGATCGGGCTAAACCATTGATCGAGGGTTTGTTGATTTAGTCGGCCTTTTAGCGAGTGAAGGATCCTGCCCCAAACATTCGTCTCTACAGTAGCGCTCATTGAAAACTCGTTAAATTGATTGAAGAAAGCGCAATAGAATCGTACGGCCACTCTGAACGACCACCGCTACCGCTATTCTTCGTGTAAAAATCCAAAAGCCAACCGCAGGAGGGATTTCCACAACGTTTTCCACAGCTAGTGGAAAACCCTCACTGTGTTAAAGTATTGCTTTAAAGTCTTTTCCTATCAGTTATTTACGGGACGGTGACTTTTGCAGCGAGCGGAGACTAACATAGAAGATTCATGGTGACAAGGTAAACGCAGAAAAAAAACTACACTCATTGATCGCCCATTCGGAGAGCAGCATTCTGGTACACGACATTGTTGAACATGAGGCTTTAACCACGGATTAAACGGATAAGAAGCGATCTAGCGTGGATTAGAATTCATCCCGCGCTGATCCGGGTCGCTTCCTTGACAATAAACACAAGCCGCGGCTAGTCTTAGGGTTTTCGTTTTTAAGGAGAATTCATTTCTTATGTCGAAGCGCACTTTTCAGCCTAACAATAGACGACGCGCAAAGACGCATGGCTTCCGCGCGCGCATGGCCACTAAGAACGGCCGCCTCGTGCTCAAGCGACGTCGCGCCAAAGGGCGAAAAAGGCTGACGCCTGCTCATTACTGAAGTAGCGCGGATGCATGCGGAAGTATTTGCGCGATACTTCAGAATTCCAACACGTCTACCGGAACGGCAAGCGGTATGAAGGCGTATTCATCACCGCATTTGTTATTGAAAATAAGGAAGAGAACCATCGCCTCGGAGTGACCGCTTCAAAGAAAGCACTCGGCAAGGCGGTGCAACGGAATCGAGCGAAGCGTTTGTTGCGCGAGACGTTCCGTTCCAACGAACCGTTCTTGCGCGAGCTCGCAAGAAATTACGATTGGGTCTTAAACGCGAAGGCAGCGGTCCTGCATCAGAAGGTTGATGCGCCTCGCCAGGAGTTGATGGGAATTATCGAGAAGGTTGGAAGGTTGGAAACGCGCAATACTTAGATAGTGGTTGTTTGTGAAGAGCGTTCTGATCTCATTACTCAGATTTTATAAGTTGGCGATTTCCCCGCTTCTACCCCCTTCGTGCAGATTCATTCCCACATGCTCCGAATATGCCGTTGATGCCATCTCTCGCTACGGCGCCTTGCGCGGAAGTGGCATGGCTGTGCGGCGACTGCTGCGTTGTCATCCGTTCCATCCGGGTGGATATGATCCAGTTAAATAAGCGATTTGTTTATTAGCAGAGGTTGATATCTCGACGACACGATGCAACAGAAACGACTTTTATTAGCTTTAGTTTTATCATCAGCAATCCTGTTTATCTGGAGTTATTTCTATCCAGTTCAGCCTCCCGAGCAGAAGCAGGGGGCCACGCCTTCACCCACCGCAAGTTCAGCACCAACGCAGAGCTCGAATCCGGCTCAGCCAGCAACACAGCCGGCTCAGCCTGCCGTCGCGAGTGTTAATTCTGCGCCGCAAAGAACTATCAGGATCGAGACGCCGCTCTATGACGTTAGGTTTGACACGCTCGGTGCCGAGCCGGTTAGCTGGATAATCAAGACTAACCGGATCACGAAGCGTGAAATCTACTCGGTCGGCGCCCGCAGGGAAGAAAAGAAGCCCCTCGAGCTGATCTCGCCGGAAGGATTGCAGCGCCAGCCACGCATGGTTCCGCTTCAATTGCAGACTGGTGACGACGCGTTGGATGCAGCGCTTCGATCTTCTACTTACAAAGTTGAAGGTGTCGATCAGGCAACAGGCGACGTCAACATAAACCTCGGTGCAAATGAGAAGAAAGAGCTCACGTTTGTCTTTGAAGACGGCAATGGCACACAGGTGAGGAAGAAGCTCGTTTTCGACTCGGAGCGTTACGAAACAGATCTCGCTCTGCTCGTAAAGCGCGGAGAACAGACGGTTCCACAAGTGAAGGTCACGGTCGGTCCGAGTATTGGTGATCAAGGAGTTCCGTACCACACGTTTTATTCAGTCGCGCCTGAAGCGGTGGCTTTTGTTGGCACCAACCTCGAGCGCCACCCGGCTGCCGGCATCAACGGCAACAGTACAAGTCCGGATCGGCTGGTATTGAATGGACCGATGGATTGGGCGGGAATCGCGGACACGTATTTCGCGATGGTGGTCGTGCCACGTAATACGACTCAAGGACTCGAGTTTCGAACGGTCGCTTACGAGCACAAGACAAACGACGGCAGTCCGGAGAAGCGATACCTGGTCACCGCCTTCGTGCCGGTTCAGTCGGACGGTTCCAGCAACGTTCTTTATTCAGGTCCAAAGGATCACGATCTGCTGACCGGTGCCAGCCATGATGTGACGGCGGTGGTTAACCGGCCGATAGATCTCGAGGGTTTGATCGACTACGGGTTTCTCGGCTGGCTCTCGAGGCCGCTGGCAGTACCGATCCTTCGTGCGATCACTTATCTCTTCAAAGTCACCGGAAGTTATGGTGTCGCGATCATTCTCTTCACGATCGTGATCTACTCGCTCTTCTTCCCGCTGAAGTGGCGCTCTTCGAAAGCGATGAAGAAAGCGCAGAAGCTCGCGCCGAAGATGAAAGAGCTGCAAGAGAAGATGAAGGGGATGAAACAAAATGATCCCCGCATGAAAGAATTGCAGATGGACCAGCTTCGCCTCATGAAGGAAGGCAATCCACTCGGCGGGTGTTTGCCTTTGCTGATCCAGATGCCGTTTCTGTTTGCGCTGTATCGCGCGATCACGATCTCGCTGGATTTTCGTCAGGCAAGTTTCCTTTGGATTCCGGATCTCTCTGCCGCTGAGCCGTACCTGATTCACATACTCCCGATTCTGATGACGGGCACAATGGTCATCCTGCAATTGGTGACGCCGGCGCCGTCGGCCGATCCGTTACAGCGAAAGATGATGGCGATCGGTATGCCGGTCATGATGCTGTTCTTCCTGTGGAGTGCGCCGTCGGGTTTAGTTTTGTACTGGCTCGTTGGTAATATCGTCGGGTTCAGTCAACAGTTTTTGATTAATCGTTGGACCAAGTCTGACGATGAGGAAGTGCCGGCGCCGCCGGCGAAAGGGCCTGCGGGACGTAAGAAGCAGCTACACGCACCAGCACCGAGTTAACGAAGGATCGAATCGATGGCAGAGGTTTCGCAACAGGCAGCGGAGTTTCTCGAGAACGTCTTTGAAATGACGGGGCTCGAGTTGCGCGTGGGTGTCAAGCAGGGCATAGCGGGTCAGGTGCTCGACATCGAAGGCAAGGATTCCGAGTTGCTCCAGGCGCAAACCGGCGAGCTGCTTGAAGCGTTGCAGCATTTGATCAATCAGGTTTTTGGCAGAAGCCTGGCTGGTGGCGAGCGACTGGTTTGCGATGTGAATGGCTTCCGAGCGACTCGTGAAGCTGAGCTACAGGCGATGGCAAACCTGGCCGCCAATCGGGTGCGACAGACAGGAATGCCTTTCACGTTTGAGCCAATGAGCGCGAACGAGCGACGGATCATTCACCTGACCCTTGCAGACAGCCCGGATCTCTTTACTGAGTCGATCGGTGAAGGCTCCGATCGCAAGTTAAGAATCGGTCCAAAGAAAAACTCCTAAACCCCTTTCATCCCATAACGCGTCAAGGAAGTTGCCCTTCGGGTATAACTGTAGGGGTGGCCCTCCGTGGCCACACCATCCGGAAAACAATTTGGAAACCTGGGGCGGCCACGGAGGGCCGCCCCTACAATTGATGATGACCACGATTGTTGCACTATCGACGCCAAGAGGACGCGGAGCTCTCGCTGTCATTCGTTTGAGTGGACCGGAGGCGATCGCGATCGCGCGCCACATGAGCGCTGTCGATTCGCTCGAGCCACGACGTGCAACCCTCATCACGCTTCGCCGCCCGCAGGATGGCGACGAGTTGGACCAGGTATTATTGACGTGCTTCAACGCACCGCACTCCCTCACCGGTGAAGACGTCGTGGAGATCAGTTGTCACGGCTCGCCGGCAGTCGTGCGAAGCATTATCGATACGACACTCGAGCTCGGCGCCGTGCTTGCTGGTCCAGGCGAGTTCACGTTGCGTGCGCTATCGAATGGAAAGATCAATCTGGCCCAGGCCGAAGCGATACGCGATCTGATCGCGGCGCAAACTGAGGCGGCAGTGAAACAGGCGTCGCGTCAATTGCATGGAGAGTTGTCGAAGGCGCTTGGTCCATTCAAAGAGAAGCTGCTCGAAGTCATCGTGCTGTTGGAGTCAGCGCTCGAGTTTGTTGAAGAAGATATTCCAGCGCCGCGCGTGAACGAGATCGACAACGACCTCGCTGTTGTGAGTAACGGTGTTGAGAAGCTGGCGCGAAGCTACAGTGCCGGCAGACTGCTTCAGGAAGGCGTTCGAGTCGCGATTACGGGGCGCCCGAACGTTGGTAAGTCCAGTCTTTTCAATAGCTTAGTAGAACGTGAGCGCGCGATCGTTACCGACATCCCGGGCACGACGCGCGACACGTTAACCGAGGCAATCGACCTTGAAGGCATTCCCGTGATCCTTACAGACACGGCTGGATTGCGCGAAACGACTGACGGCATCGAAACGCTCGGCATCGAGCGAACGCGACGAGCGATGAGCGATTCCGATCTCGTGTTGGTCGTGGTTGATGGCTCGAACGGAGTTGGACCATCAGATCGTGAGTTGATCGATCAGACGGCGAATACGCGTCGACTCGTCGTCATGAACAAAAGCGATCTGCCTGGCTTCAATGTTCCGGCGAGTTGTGTTGAAGAGTTGCAACCGATTAATGTATCGGCGCGGACGGGTGACGGTTTGGCGACGCTGCGTGCGGCCATCCTCGCGAGCGTTAGCAGCAACGGGATCGACGAAGGCGGGTTGTTGATTACGAACGCGCGCCACTATGATCTGCTGTGCAGCACGCAGCGCGAGCTCGAAGCCGCACGTGCGGCGCTGCGCGAGCGACACAGCGAGGAGCTGGTGCTCGTGCCACTGCACAATGCGTTGAAGTTCCTGGGTCAGATCACAGGAGAAACAACGACCGAAGACATACTGTCGGAGATATTCGCAACGTTTTGTATCGGAAAGTAGTCATGTCGTTTGACGAGGTATTTGATGTAATCGTGATCGGCGCAGGCCACGCGGGCTGCGAGGCGGCGTCTGCCGCGGCGCGACTGGGTGCCGAGACCGGGCTGATCACTTTGAACCTCGACCTCGTCGGCCAAATGTCGTGCAATCCCGCGATTGGCGGGATCGCGAAAGGTCATCTCGTTCGCGAGATCGACGCACTCGGCGGCATCATGGGTCGCGTCATCGATCGCACCGGAATTCAGTTTCGCCTACTCAACCGTTCGCGCGGTCCGGCGGTTCAGTCCCCACGGGCGCAAGCGGATCGCATGCGCTATCGCGCCGAGATGCGGCGCACGCTCGAAGCTACCTCGAATCTCCATCTGCGACAGGGGAAAGTCGTCGATTTCGTCATCGATCAGGGAAGTCTGGCTGGCGTTGTGTTGGAAGATGGGCGCCGATTTGGCTCTCAAGCAGTCGTGGTCGCGACGGGGACTTTTCTCAACGGATTGATTCACACCGGCCGCCGCACTTATTCCGGTGGGCGCGCGGGAGAACCCGCGTCGATTGAATTGTCGGAGACATTAAAGCGGCTCGGATTTCCGGTTGGGCGTCTGAAGACCGGAACGCCTCCGCGGCTCGACGGCAGAACAATTGATTGGAGCGCGTTTGAGCCGCAGCCAGGCGACGAAACGCCTGTGCCTTTTTCGTTTTCTACAG
Source organism: Pyrinomonadaceae bacterium (assembly GCA_035463335.1). GTDB lineage: Bacteria > Acidobacteriota > Blastocatellia > Pyrinomonadales > Pyrinomonadaceae > PSRF01. The sequence continues at coordinate 24,471 of DATHTI010000496.1, forward strand.
ACAACATCGAACAGAAACAGATCCAATGCTACATCGGCTACACCACGCCCGGTGTGCATGACGCGATTCGCGAGAACATCGCGGAGTCGCCACTCTATTCCGGGAAGATCAAAGGCATTGGGCCGCGCTATTGTCCTTCAATAGAAGACAAGGTCGTGAAGTTTTCCGACAAGTCGAGGCATCAGCTTTTCCTCGAGCCTGAGGGTCACGACACCAACGAGGTCTACCTGAACGGCTTTTCGACTTCGCTGCCGGCGGAAATGCAGCAGGATCTCGTCCGCATGATTCCCGGGCTTGAGGAAGCAAGAGTCATCCGACCGGGTTACGCGATCGAATACGACTTCGTCGATCCGCGGGAGCTCGGGCCGGATCTGCAAACGACTCGCTTGCCCGGACTCTTTCACGCTGGCCAGATTAATGGGACGACTGGCTATGAAGAAGCAGCCTGTCAGGGACTCCTGGCCGGTATCAACGCGGCCCTCTACACGCAGAAGCGCGAGTCTTTGCGGCTGCGGCGCGAAGAGTCCTACATCGGGGTCCTGGTTGAAGATCTGATCAAGCAGGGGGTTGACGAGCCATACCGGATCTTCACGTCGCGCGCGGAGTACAGGTTGGCTCTCCGTTACGACAACGCCGATGAGCGACTTGAGCGCTACGGCAGGGAACTGGGGCTCGTCGGTGATTCCGATTGGGAGAGGTTTAATTCAAGACAGGCACGGCTCGCGAAGTTGAGGACGGCGCTCGAGACGGTTCGGCTACGCCGTGCGGATGCTCAGCATGCGGCAGTGTCGGCGCTAATCGGGAACGATCTAGGTGACTCGATTTCGCTGGAGCAGCTCGCGAAGCGTCCGAAGGTGACGGCAGAGCTAATCATGTCGCTCTTGCCAGCAGAGCTAAAGCCGGTTGCGGAAGCGGACCTGAATTCCGTGCTTGCGGACTCGCTTTACGCCGGCTATCTCGACACTCAGAAAGCGGCGATTGCGAAACTCTACCAACACGACACGCTGAAGATTCCGCGACACACGACCTTCCGGAATGTACCCGGCTTGTCGAACGAGATCGTCGAAAGACTCGACCGCGCCCAGCCGCTGACTTTTGGTGAAGCACGCCGCCTTCCCGGACTGACACCCGGCGCCCTTTCAACGCTGCTTGCGTTTCTCTCGGCACAGCAGAAAACAGCGTAATGTTTCACGTGAAACATTCAGAGTGTAGCCACAGAGCCCGTCGTGTGTTAGGTTTAGCGCCAACATGGCTAAGACGATAGCCGTCGCCAATCAAAAAGGCGGCGTCGGAAAAACCACGACCGCCGTCAATCTCGCAGCGATCATAGCCTCCTGGGGCAGTCGGGTTCTGCTCGTTGACGCTGACCCGCAAGGCAATGCCACGTCGGGCATCGGCGTGCAGCGTGGTAGTTTCCGTCGCGGTCTTTATCACAGCGTGGTACTTGACGAGCCGATCTCCGGTATTGCTTTGTCGACCTCGATCCCGTCGCTCACCGTCGTTCCGTCGAATAAAGATTTAGCCGGCGCGGAGGTTGAGCTGGTTGAGCTCGACCACCGAGAATTTCGCCTCAAGAATGCTCTGGCGCCAGTCGAACACAATTACGATTACATCTTTATCGACTGCCCGCCCTCACTTGGTTTGCTAACGCTCAATGCATTGACCGCCGCAAAGTCACTGCTCGTCCCGATTCAGTGTGAATACTATGCACTGGAAGGCGTGACTGAGCTGTTTGACACGCTCGCGCGACTGCGGCGGCTCCACAATCCGGGTCTCATGATCGAGGGTTTACTGCTGACGATGTACGACGAGCGAACCAACTTGTCTGCCGCCGTCGCGGCGGACCTGCGCGACTTTTACGGTTTGCAGGTTTTTCAGACGGTGATTCCCCGAAACGTGAGGCTGGCCGAGGCGCCCAGCTACGGGAAGCCGATTATCAGCTACGACGCACACTCCAAGGGGGCTGACGCATACTCACAATTAGCCAGGGAGATTATTCATGAATCGAAAAGCGCTAGGTCGGGGGCTGGGGGCTCTCCTGTCGTCTGACAGCACGATTGATCTCGGAGCGGAATCATCCGAAGTCGATATCGAATCGATTGTTCCGGGACCAATGCAGCCGCGGACGCACTTTGACGAAACGAGTCTCGGGAGCCTTGCCGACTCAATAAGGACGCACGGCATCGTCCAGCCACTGCTGGTGAGACGGCGCGACGGCGGCTACGAATTGATCGCCGGCGAGCGACGCTGGCGCGCAGCCCAACTGGCGGGAATCTCGCGCGTGCCCGTCGTCATCAAGGAAGTTCCAGACGACAGTCTCCTCGAGATCGCGCTGATCGAAAACATCCAACGCGAGAATCTCAACCCGATCGAGGAGGCGCAGGCCTACAAGAAACTCATCGAGACGGTCGGGCTGACACAGGAATCACTGGCATCGCGTGTCGGACGTGATCGGTCATATATCACGAACTACCTGCGTCTTCTCCGTTTGCCCGATGACGTTCAGCAGCTTGTTAAAGACGGCCGGCTCTCAACCGGCCATGCCCGAACGCTTCTGGCGCTTGACCACGTCGATCTTCAAAGACGTATCGCGCGACAGATTATCGACGGCGGGCTGTCAGTGCGAGCTACTGAACAGTTAGTTCAAAAAGCGTCCGAAGCAAAGCCAGCCAGGCGGTCGGCCCCCCAGGCAGTTGACCCCAACGTCAAGGCTGCTGAGACGAAGTTAAGAAGGGCACTCGGAACTCAAGTGAAAATCCTCCAGGCGGCGGACGGAAGAGGGAAGATTGAGATCAGCTTTTTTAATACTCAAGATCTCGACCGGCTTTACAATCTGCTCATGCCTTCTAGCACAATGTAAAACAGTCTATTCTCCACAGATTGCACAGATTACGCAGAAGAATCAAGTTTATTCTGTGGATGGCTTCGGTTGCTTCTGTTTTTGCGCCATGTTAGACTCGCGCGCTTTTCGATAGCCACAAAAATGCTCGCTAAATAGAGGAATCGGATGATTCTCGCAGAGGCCCAAATTCAGTTGGTTCCTGACGCTACGTTACTGCTCCACATCGTGCTGGTGGTCGTAATGGTAGCCGTGTTGAATCGCACTCTGCTGGGGCCCATTAACCGCATTCTCAGCGAGCGCGAGAAACAGATTACGGGCCGCCTGAGAGAAGCCGAAGCGATGGCGGCTGAGAGCCAGGAGAAACTCAAGAAGTACAACGATACTTTACGGGAGGCTCGCACGGCCGGCTACAAACTCCTTGAAAAAGAGCGTGCTGAAGGGCTCAAGGAAAAAGAGCAAAAACTGCGGCACTCTCGCGACGAGTTGTCGAAGCAAGTCGCGGCGCAAGTCGATCAGATTAAAAAACAGGAACAAGCCGTGAAGAGCGAGCTCGAAGGGCAGGCCGCCACAATCGGCAATTTAATAAGTTCTCAGATATTACGTCGACCCGCGCGATAAGCGGGCTCGGCAAGTGCGAAGAAACGAATGCTATTACTAGCTGAAGGAGTCGCCTGGTACAACTACCCCGGCCTTGAGCTGTGGAAGTTTGTGAACCTGGCTATCTTCACCGCCGCGGGGATTTACGTGCTGCGCAAGCCCATCAGCCAGGCGCTCCAGAGCCGGCGTGGAGCGATCCAGCAGGAGCTCATCAACGCGCAGAACGAACGCGAGCAGGCATTGGCCCGTGTCGCGGAAGCCGACAGCCTGTTGAGCCGGCTGGACGAAGATGTGCACACGGTCGAAGTACAGGCTCGTGAGGAAGCTATCGCGGAAAAGCAACGCATCGCGGCATCCACCGAGCGCGAGATTGAAAAGTTAAAACAGCAAGCGCAGCGAGAGCTGGAAACGGCTGACAAGCTGGCGCGAAAAGAGTTACGTCAATTTCTCGCGCAGAAGAGCGTACAAATAGCACGCGAGTCGATTCGAACTCAGATGCGGCCTGAAGACGACAATGCCTTAATCCGGGAAAGCATTGGTGAGCTGAGGAGGACCACGGTTTGAGCTTGCAAACGGTTGCACGCCGCTACGCTACGGCCCTCGCCGATGTGGCCATCGAACGACGCGAAGAGAGACAAGTCCAGAACGAGTTGGACCAGTGGGCCGCGATGATCGAGTCCAACCCGCAATTAAAAGAAGTCTTCGCCAATCCCACAATCGTTCACGATCACAAACGAAAAGTTTTGGAAGACTTGATCGCGCGCACTCGCGTGAGAGACACGACCGCCAGCTTCCTGCGCGTCTTATTGAAGAATCAGCGCCTCTCGCAGTTGCGAGACATTGCGGCGCGATATGCTTACGTACTCGACGAGCGCGCGGGTGTATTGGCCGGAAACGTCACCACGGCAAGGCCGATCCCGGAAGAGTTAAAGAAGACGTTGCACGAGACGCTCTCTGCTGCGACTGGTCGGACCGTGCAGTTGAGTTTTGATACTGATGAAAAAATCATCGGAGGGATGGTCGCGCGAATCGGCTCGACCGTCTTCGATGGATCGGTTGAAAGCCATCTCGAGCGATTGGCTGACGGCCTGGTGGGTCGACAATAAATCCTTTAGACAGGATTTTAAGATTGATAGGATTCGATCATGGAACCAATTAGAGCGAGTGAAATTAACGAGATCATCCGCAAACAGATCGAGAACTTCGAGACTGGCGTCACGGTCACCGAAGTCGGGACGGTCATCAAGATCGGCGACGGTATTGCCGAGTTGCACGGCCTCGAAAAGGTGATGGCCGG
>DATHTI010000497.1:0-11006 GCA_035463335.1 Pyrinomonadaceae bacterium
CGACTCGCCGGTTAAGTAGAGTTGCTTGATCTGCGAAGCGAGTGCATCACCGATGCGTGGAAGTGTGGTGAGACGATCTTCTTTGACGAGTCGATCGAGATCGGCGACACCTTGAATCGCACGCGCGCCGGCGTTGTAGGCTTTTGCTTTGAAGCGAAACTGGCCGCCTTTCAGATCCATTAGCTGCGCGATCTCCTGCAGCGCCGCAGCCACGCCGAAGCGGTCAAGTTGGGGCTTTTGGTTGTCTGCCATTGAAAGAGAATATAATCCTTTCATCATGGCAATTGCATCAATCAATCCAGGCACGGGTGAAACCCTGCAAAGTTTTGAGGCGCTGTCAGAGGCGCAGATCGAGGAGAAGCTTCAGCTCGCGGCGGATACGTTTCGCACTTATCGTCACACGCCTAACCTCGAGCGCGCACGCATGATGCAACGCGCTGCCGAAATTCTCGAAACCGACAAACAAGCGCTCGGAAAGATGATGACGGCGGAAATGGGCAAGCCGATCAAGGCTGCGATCGCCGAGGCTGAAAAGTGTGCCTGGGTCTGCCGCTACTATGCGGAAAATGCGCAACATCATCTCGCCGACCTCGTCGTCGAAACGAACGCGCAAAAGAGTTACGTGCACTTTCAACCGCTCGGTCCGGTGCTCGCGGTGATGCCGTGGAACTTTCCGTTCTGGCAAGTATTTCGTTTCGCCGCGCCGGCGCTCATGGCGGGCAACGTCGGCCTGCTCAAACACGCTTCAAACGTCCCGCAGTGCGCACTCGCGATCGAAGACATCTTCGCGCGCGCGGGATTTCCGAAAGGCGCATTTCAAACGTTGTTAGTTGGGTCTGACGCGGTCGAAGCGATATTGAACGATCGACGTGTTGTGGCGGCGACGTTGACGGGCAGCGAGCCTGCTGGGCGAAGCGTGGCTGCCGCGGCGGGTAAGCAGATCAAGAAGACAGTGCTGGAGCTCGGCGGCAGCGATCCGTTCATCATCATGCCTTCCGCAAATCTCGACGAAGCCGTCACTACGGCAGTCCGAGCGCGGACGATCAACAACGGTCAATCGTGCATCGCGGCGAAACGCTTTATCGTTGCGGCTGAGATCTACGATGAGTTTGAACGACGATTCGTCGAGGAGATGCGCGCGTTGAAGATCGGCGATCCAATGGAAGAGGCGACCGACATTGGACCACTCGCGACACCGCAGATCGTTAACGATCTCGATGAACAGGTGAGAAAGGCGGTGGCGAGTGGTGCACGCGTGTTGAGCGGTGGCAAGAAGATGGATCGTCCAGGCAACTATTTCGAGCCAACGGTGCTGGTTGACGTTGATATCAATACGCCAGTCTCGTGCGAAGAGATCTTCGGACCGGTGGCGATGCTCTTCCGCGTGACGGATATCGATGAAGCGATTCGCGTTGCGAATGCAACACAGTTTGGCTTGGGATCGTCGGCGTGGACCAACGATGCGAAGGAACAGGCGCAGTTCATCGAAGAGCTCGAGGCAGGATCGGTGTTTATCAACGGGATGGTCGCGTCTGATCCGCGGCTCCCGTTTGGTGGCGTTAAGAATTCGGGTTATGGGCGTGAACTCGCGGAGTTTGGGATCCGCGAGTTCGTGAATATCAAGACTGTGTGGATTGGGGGAAAAGCAGTTAACACGGATAATACGGAATGAAAGCCGGATTAACGCGGATCAGATGTTAGAGAGTTTAGGACGACACCAGTACGGTGATTTCGATCCGCGTTCTCATGACGCTTCCTCTCTTTCACAACCTGGGCCAGCACGCGGAATGCAATACGCGGATGAAAGAGCGCGGTCGGAGGCACGAGCATACTGAACGCTCGCAACAGAACGCCGCGCACTGCAACTGAACGCGTCGCCAGCTCCAACACGTGATTCATGTAACGATGCATGAACTTCGTCATCAAGCTCGCACCATGTCCCGTAGTGTCCGCATAACGATAGTCCTCGCCGGTCGCGAGCAGCCACGGCGCTTTGTTCACCTTCCCGAGTCGCTTCAGAAAGCGACGCGATAACCCGCGCAGACTCGCGTCCTGGCGCAACGTATTTCGAAGCGTGAGCGCACCAAGCGCTGCGATCGTCATGCCCTGCCCGTAAACCGGATTGAACGCACAAACCGCATCGCCTAACAACAGGAAGTTTTCCGGCAACTCTTTCGCACGCTCGAAGTGACGCAGTCGATTCTCTGTGCCTCGATGCGTCTTGATGGGCGAGATCGGTTCCGCGGCACGGATCGCATCGTAGATTGTCGAAACGGGAAGACTGCGCGCGAACTCGAGAAAACCTGCCTCATCACTCGGCGGATAATCGCGCGCGCCACCCAAAAGGGTTACGAGCCAGCGATTACCTTCAACCTCAAACAGGATCGCGCCGCGGTTTCGCTTCGGCGGCGCAGCCTGCACGTAAGCGCACTTCCAATCGCGATTGAAATTATCCGGAATGCGATACAACCGGCTCGCATAACCGAGATGAGCATCGACGACGGTTTCTTCGGGTATCACGTAACCCAGATCGTTCAGCCAACGCGGTGCGCGCGACGCGCGACCAGTCGTGTCAACAACCAGATCTGCGCGCAGCTCTGTCGCAACTCTTCGATCTGCCTCCGAATGGCGCGGGCAAATCAATACGCCTGCAACTCGATTCTTCTCACCGTCAGAAATGAGACGAACGACGTCAGTGTTGTCCATGATCTTCACTTGCGGAATACGGCTGAGTCGTCTTCGTACGTGCAGGTCAAGCACTGGCCGCGTGAAAGCCAGCACTTTCATCTCGGAAGGAAACCTGACGCCCCAACCGGCGCGCGTGTGCCACGCGACCTCATTCGCCATATCGACGAGAGGCACTCCGCCTGCAATCATCTCGTCCTGCAAACCGGGAAAGAACTCTTCAAGAACCTGGCGCCCGCGCAACAGCAGCCCGTGTACGTGGTTCGCCTGCGGAATGCCGCGCCGCACGTCTGCCGTTTCCGTGTAAGCGTCACGTTCGATGAGAGTGACTTCGTCAAAGTGATCCGATAAAACTCGCGCGGCCAAAAGGCCCGCCAAACTTCCCCCAAGCACCACGGCATGGCGGCCCTGGGAGTGGCCGTTGGGATGAGCCTGGCGCTTCGAACTTGTATTCATTGCAACCCTCCTAAATAATCTCGGCTCAAGTTGTCGGGGTGTGAGTGTGTGGAAGATACGGGCGAGTCGCGCGTCTCGTATTTAGAGAATTCTGAAATTGTTCTCAAAAAATTTTGAAAGCGATGATGAACAGGCCGGATCGACGCCTCTATCTATTTGATGCGTTTCGAGTTGACGTCAACGAGCGGCTGCTCTTCAAAGACAATCGTGAGGTGGCGCTCACGCCGAAAGTCTTCGATACGCTGCTCGCGCTGATCGAGAACTCCAGTCACGTGATGACGAAGAAGGAGTTGATGCACCAGGTGTGGCCTGACAGTTTTGTCGAGGAGAACAACCTCGCGCAAAACATTTCCATACTGCGAAAAGCCCTCGGCAAGACGGCGGAAGGCGAGCACTATATTCAGACCGTGCCGAAGCGCGGCTATCGTTTTGTCGGAGATGTTCGAGCGACGGGGCACGAGGAAGAAAGCGTCATCGTTCGTGAACGCACACGCGCGCGAATCGTCGTTGAGCGGGACGATGAAGATCCGGCTGCGGGCGCTCGCGTGATCGATGTGTTGCCGGGCGAGATTGTGCCGAGGCAGCTCGAGCCAGTCTTACAACGACCGCCGGAAACGATGTACGCGCGCAGCGGCGACGTGAACATCGCGTACCAGGTCATTGGCGACGCGCCACTCGATCTCGTTTTCGTGATGGGTTGGGTGTCGCACCTCGAATACTTCTGGCGCGAGCCGAGCTTTGCGCGCTTCCTGCTGCGCCTCGCGTCGTTTTCGCGTTTGATACTTTTTGACAAACGAGGCACAGGGCTTTCCGATCGTGTGCCTATCAATCAACTGCCCACGCTAGAACAGCGCATGGACGACGTGCGCGCAGTGATGGATGCCGTCGGCTCGGAGCGCGCGGCGTTGATTGGCGTATCGGAAGGTGGTCCAATGTGCAGTCTCTTCGCTGCGACCTATCCCGAGAAAACGCTGGCGCTCGTGATGATCGGCACGTACGCTAAGCGAATCCGCGATGCGGAGTATCCATGGGGACCAACGCCCGAACAGCGCGAACAGTTTTTCGAAGTCATGCGAGAGCAGTGGGGTGGACCAGTCGGGATCGACGAGCGCGCGCCGAGCGTCGCGGACGATCCGCAGTTTCGCGACTGGTGGTCCACGTATTTGCGAATGGGCGCGAGTCCGGGCGCAGCCGTAGCGTTGACGCAGATGAATGCTGAGATCGACGTACGACACGTTTTGCCGTCGATACGCGTGCCGTCGCTCGTGATTCATCGCAGGGACGATCAGTGTTTGAAAGTTGAAGAAGGCAGGTTCGTGGCGCAGCGAATTCCGGGTGCAAGGTTTGTCGAGCTACCTGGAAACGATCATCTACCGTTTGTCGGCGATCAGGATGCGATACTCGATGAAGTGGAAGAGTTTCTGACCGGTGTGCGTCACCGGGTTGAGCCTGATACGGTGCTGGCGACAGTACTGGTGGCGCGGTTGGTTGGTATAAAAGAGCGCGCCCAGAGTCTTGGACCAGAGCGTTGGCCGGAATGGTGGCGACGTTTGCACGCGCACATCACGAAAGAGATCGAGTGGTTTCGCGGGCGCGAGGTCGATATTTTGGAGAATCGACTGCTGGCGATCTTCGACGGGCCGGCACGCGCGGCTCGTTGTGCTGCTGCAATCACTGAATACACTTCGCGATTAGGTGTCAAGACGTCTACGGGTCTTCATACGGGTGAGTGTGAGATCGTTGATGGTCACGTTGCTGGTGCGGCGGCGCAGATGTGTGTGTGCGTCGCAAACGAAGCAGAGCCGGGCGAGGTGCTGGTTTCGAGCACCGTTAAGGATCTGGTTGCGGGTTCAGGAATCAGTTTCGATGATCGTGGAGTTCACGTGCTTGAAGGTTGCGGCGAATGCCGGCTATTTAGCGTTCGTAAAGGGCAACCGTGATTTGGCCACAAAAAGGCAGAAAAAGCACAAAATGATTGGGATCGCGTATACCCGCACCAAGTTCTCCACAGATCGATCTGTGTAATCTGTGGATGAGAGGCTTTTTATCTAATGGAATCATCATTCGAAAAACTCGGCGTCTTTTATCTCGGCAAAACGAAATCCGACAACAGTCTTCTTTTATACGACTCGAAAGATCTCGTCACCCACGCAGTCTGCGTCGGCATGACCGGCAGTGGCAAGACCGGTCTCTGCATCAATCTTCTCGAAGAAGCCGCCATCGACGGCATTCCCGCCATCATCATCGATCCGAAGGGCGATCTCTGTAACTTACTGTTGACGTTCCCGAACCTCGCGCCGGAAGACTTCGCGCCGTGGGTTGAGGAAGGCGTCGATGCCGCGCAACAGGCACAGCTCTGGAAAGACGGGCTCGCGCAGTGGGGCGAGGACGGCGAGCGCATCAAGCGCCTGCGAGACGCCGCTGACTTCCGCATCTACACGCCCGGCAGCAATGCCGGACTGCCCGTCTCGATTCTCAAATCGTTCGTCGCGCCGCCGGAAACGATCAGGCAGGACAACGAAGCCCTGTCGGAACGCATTAACACGACCGTTACGAGCCTGCTAGCACTCATCGGCATCGACGCCGATCCGGTTCGCAGTCGCGAGCACATTCTTCTTTCAAACATCCTGAACCACGAGTGGTCCGCGGGAAAAGATCTCGACATCGCGGGCCTGATTCAAAAAGTGCAGACACCGCCGATCACGAAAGTCGGTGTGATGGAGCTCGATTCTTACTTCCCTGCTGAGGATCGGTTCGAGCTCGCGATGTCGTTGAATCATTTGCTCGCGTCGCCGTCGTTTGCGAGCTGGATGGAAGGTGAGTCGCTCGACGTTGCGAAGTTTCTTCACACCGAATCGGGCAAGCCGCGCCTCTCGATTTTCTCGATCGCACACCTCTCGGACGCAGAGCGCATGTTCTTTGTGTCGCTGTTGCTGAACCAGGTGCTCGGCTGGATGAGAACGCAATCGGGCACGACGAGCCTGCGCGCGATTCTCTACATGGACGAGATCTTTGGTTACTTCCCTCCGGTCGCAAATCCGCCGTCGAAGTTGCCGCTGTTGACGTTGTTGAAGCAGGCACGTGCGTTTGGACTTGGTGTTGTGCTCGCCACGCAGAACCCGGTCGATCTCGATTACAAAGGACTTGCAAACACGGGCACGTGGTTTATAGGTCGCTTGCAGACAGAGCGAGATAAAGCGCGCGTGCTGGAAGGTCTTGAAGGCATCGCGGCGGGCACGGGTCAGAAGTTTGACAGGCAGGCGATGGAGCAACTGCTCGCCGGGCTCGACAAGCGCATCTTTCTTTTGAACAACGTGCACGATGATGTGCCTGAAGTTTTTGAAACTCGCTGGGCCTTGTCGTACTTGCGTGGACCACTCACGCGCGCGCAGATCAAGCGTTTGATGGATCCTTTGAAAGCGACCACCACTGCGTCTGCGCCTGCTGTAACAGTTTCTGCTCCAGCTCCTGCTCCGGTTGCGGCAAGTGCACCTGCGAAAACCGCGCGCGCGATACTGCCGCCGGAAGTGAGTCAGTATTACATGCCCGTGCGCTCGTCTGCTGTTGGAAATGCAACGTTGACTTATCATCCAATGCTGCTCGGAACGGCGGAGGTTCGTTACAGCAACTCGAAGACAGTCGAGATGACGCAGCAGTTGAATTTACTGGCTGCCTTTGCGGATGGACCAGCGGGTCTCGACTGGGGCCAGGCCACCGCCATTGATTTTCCTGCTGAGGATCTCGAATCGGAGCCTGAAGCCGGCGCGCAGTTCGCGGAAGTGCCGGCTGAAGCGACTAAAGCGAGGAGCTATGCGAGCTGGCGCAAGGATCTCGCGAGCTGGATTTATCGAAACCAGCGACTCGAATTACTCGAGAGTCCGACGTTGGATATCGTTTCGAATCCGGGCGAGAGTGAGCGCGACTTTCGTGTGCGGTTGCAGCAGATCGCGCGCGAGCAACGCGATGAGGCGGTGGAGAAGCTACGGCGGAAGTACGCGCCGAAGTTTGAAGTGTTGGAGGATCGTAAGCGCCGGGCTGAGCAGGCGGTCGAGCGCGAGACGGAGCAGGCGCAGGGTCAGAAGATGCAAACGGCGATCTCGTTTGGGGCCACTCTGTTGTCGTCGTTTTTGGGTCGCAAGCGGACGAGTATGTCCACGCTCGGCCGGGCAACGACTGCCGCACGCGGTGTCGGCCGTTCGATGAAAGAAAAGCAGGACGTCGAGCGCGCTCAGGACAATGTCGCGTCGCTTTCGCAGAAGCTCGCAGATCTCGAAGCGGATTTCCAGGCCGAGACGCGAGCCCTTGAGCGCTCATTCGATCCGCAAACCGAACAACTCGAGAAAGTCAGTCTGAAACCGACGAAAGCAAACATCGCCGTCAAGGTCCTGACCCTCGCCTGGGCACCATACTGGGACGACAAACCCGCATGGGAGTAGAAGAAAAGTTCAGAGTTCAAGCTTTAGCTTGCGCTTTGATCTGGATGCCGGACAAGCTAAAGCTTGAACTCTGAACTGCAAATTCAGCTTTTGTGACTTTTGTGCCTTTTTTTGTGGCTAATATGAAAATACCAATCAAGTACGGACTACTGATAACGCTCGGTGTGATGGCGTGGGTGCTGATCACGCACTCGGTCGTCCCGAACCCTCAATCAATCATCCACACACTCGGCGGTCCAATCTTCTTCAACGTTCTCCAGTTTGCGATGATCTATCTCGGCCTGAAAGCACTCGAGCACGAGAAGCGCGATGCACCAACATTTAAAGAAGGAATGAAAACCGGCGTCGCGATCTCCTTCGTCTACGGACTCACGGCGTCAATCTTCTTCGTCGCGGTGCTGGCAATCGTCGGCACGAAGTGGCTGGCGAGCGAGCCGGGCGCCGCGAACGCACCCATGTCGCGCATCGTCCTCGTCGCATTTCTCAGCCTGTTCCTCGGCGCGCTACTCTTCGGCTTGATCTATTCGACCGTACTCTCGTTCTTCGTCGCCAAGCGCCGATCAGACGAAGAATCCGCGTAAATCCGCGGCTAAGTTTTACGGAATGAGCACCACCTTGCCGATGTTTTTGCGCTCTTCAAGCCGGCGGTGTGCCTTGCCCACATCATCGAACGAGAAAGCCTGGTCCACGTGCGGCCGGATCCATTCTTCATCCACGCCACGCAAAATATCGCGCATCCACAACGCCACCTTCTCCGGCTCATGCCACATGTGACCAAGATTCAACCCAAACACGCCGCGGTTCTTGTTGAATAATCCCAACGGATGAAACCGCGGCATCTGAATCGCAGCCTTCAACATTTTCAACTTCCCTGACAATCCATTCGCCGAGCCCGACGAAACTCCAAACATCCCTAAACGTCCGGTGTGTCGCAACGATTCATAACTCTTCTTAAAATGCGCGCCACCAATCGGATCGATGATCAGATCGACACCACGACCATTCGTGAGCTGCATCAACTGCGGCTGCCAGTCCTGCTTGCGATAGTCGATCGGATGGTCCAACCCGCGATCAGTCAGAAACTTGTGCTTGCCCGGACTCGCCGTGCCATAAGTCACTGCACCGATCTTCTTCGCGATATCGAGTGCGGCGAGTCCGACACCACCGCCCGCGTTATGGATCAAAACCGATTCGCCTTCGTGTAACGAGCCCATGACAACGAGCAACGCGTACGCTGTCAGGTAGTTCACCGGGACCGCCGCCGCCTGCTCGAACGTCAACTGCTCAGGCTTCTCGAACATCTGCGTCGCCTTAACCGCAATCATCTCCGACTGCCCGCCAAAACGCGTCATCGCCACCACAGACTTGCCAACGAACGAGCTGTTCACGTCTTTACCGGCAGCATCGACGACACCGCTGACCTCGTATCCCATCACACACGGTTTCGCCGGTCCGTCCGGATACAAACCCTGGCGCGCAAGGATGTCCGCGAAGTTCAAGCCTGCCGCGCGCACGCGAATCACGACCTCGTCGTCGCGCGGTGTTGGATCGGGCTTCTCCTGGACCTTGAGCACGTTGATGTCGCCGTTTGCAGTCGTTACGATTTGTCGCATGGACCGATATTATCAGTTCTGATCCGGGCTATCAGTGATAATCTGTGCCGACCATATGCGCACACTACTTTTGACGCTGCTTCTGCTGCTGGCCGTTACCTGCACTGTTAGCTGCACTGGCCAACCATCTCGAAAGCAACTGACACTCGCCGTGGTCTCGGGCGCGGAAGGCGAGGCGCTCAAACAGGCAGCCCGCGATTACGAAGCGCAGACCGGCACTCACATCGAAATCGCTCAATTTCCTTACACAAATCTTTTTGAGAAAGAATTAATAGATCTCAAATCTCGCACCGGCGCTTACGACCTGATCATGCTCGACGATCCATGGTTTCCGCGGTTTGCGAATGAAAACGTGTTGACCGAATTAACGCCTTTGCTGCAAAAACGCGGGCAATCGGGCCCGGATTCCGACTTTGTCGAGGCGTCGCTGAACGTCTGCCGCCACCCATTTCAAACAGGCGCGCTCTACGCGCTACCTTACGTCGGCAACTCGCAATTATTTTTTTATCGAAAAGATCTCTTTGAGAAACATTCTTTGAAAGCACCCGCTACGTGGGACGACGCGCTCGCGGCAGCCAAAACAATCCACGAGAAAGAAACTGAGGGCGGGAGGGTTTACGGCTACGTGATGCGGGCTGCCCAGGGCAATGCCGCCGTCGCCGACTTCATGCCGATCTTCTGGGCCTTCGGCGGCGAGATGTTTGACGCGAATGGAAAGCCCACGGTCAATAGTCCCGAGGGCATCGCAGCGCTCCAGTTCATGCTCGAGCTCGGTAAGTATTCGCCACCGGGTTATGCAAGTTTCAATGCCGACGAAGTTGGTGCACACCTGTTGCAGGGAACGGCGGCGATGTCGATTAACTGGCCCGTGTGGATCAGTCCATTCAGTGATCCGTCGCGGTCGAAGGTGATCGGAAAGATGGAATTCACAACGCTGCCGGGTGCGAAGAAGCCCGGCCAGGCTGAAATTGGTAACTGGCTGATCGCGATACCGCGCTACTCGAAAAATGCCGAGGCCGCGATGGACTTTTTACTCTGGGCCACGACTCCCGAGCAGATGAAACTGTCAGCGCTGCGCGGCAATCCGCCGACGCGTCGCTCACTTTTCAACGATGCTGAGCTGGTCGCGAAGAACCCCGCTTACCCGGCGCAGCTACGCTCGCTCGAAAGCTCGCGGCCGCGCCCGCGCACGCCTTACTGGAACGAAATTGAAAACGCCTTCGGCATCTTTCTTTCAAAAGCGAACAGCGGCGAGCTGTCTCCGGCCGAAGCGATGAACCAGGCGAATGCCGAGATCGAGAAGATTCTTCAACGCGCAAAATAAGCGCGAGCTGCTGCTGCCCGCACTCTTCCTCGCGCCGGCCCTCGCGGTGCTTCTCGCGCTTTCAATCTACCCGCTCATCTATTCCATCACGATCAGCCTGCAACAGGAGACTACCGCGGGCATCACGTGGGGACTCGGAAACTTCTCGCGTCTCGTCTCAGACAATTTCTTCTGGACCGCGATGGGCCACACGTTTGTTTACGCTGCCGCGGCCTTGACGTGTGAGTTTCTGCTCGGGCTCGGTCTAGCGCTGCTACTTAACAATCAGATTCGTGGACGTAGTTTCTTTCGCGCGAGTCTGCTTGTGCCGATGATGCTGCCGACTGTGGTTGTCGGCGTTGTATGGCGACTGATGCTCAATCCAAACTTCGGTGCTGTTAATGGAACGCTGAAACAGTTTGGTATCGACACGGAGAGTTTGACGTGGACCGCATCGCCGAAGCTCGCGATGTTGTCCGTGGTCGCGGTTGACGTGTGGCAATGGACTCCGTT
>DATHTI010000498.1:0-8677 GCA_035463335.1 Pyrinomonadaceae bacterium
GATAGATCCTCACTTTCGCTGTTGCAGGGCCGGAAGCGAGCGCCGCTGCCAGGTCTTCCGGAGTTCCGACCGGCTGGCCATCGATTTCCCAAACCGTGTCGCCATCGATGATCGGCGTCGGTTGCATGACCGATCTCGTGCGGAACACTGCTTTTGCAAGCGGGCTCTCGGGCTTGACGCCCTGCACTTTCACACCCTTGCCGATCGCGAGTTGACCGGCAGTAAAGATGACGTTGATCATGCACGACGCAATCAACGTCAGCGCCAGCAGTCGCACGACGCGCAGCGAACGCACGTTTTGAGAAACGAGGTAAACGATCGTGAACAGGCTCGCTGCGCGCATCTTGCCGATTGACACGATCGGGCTGTAAGAAAAGATCCCGGAGAGGCCGCTAAGTATGAAGAACCCGAACAGTGCGACGTCGACGGGCGAACGAAAGAGCTGTGGTCGCGGATAGATGAGCAATCGCGCGACCCAGAAAGTCGTTCCGAGCAGCCACGCGCCCTGCGTCACTGCGATTGAGTGAGGTGCGAATGTGGCGATGAGAAACAGGCAGGCAACTGTCGCTCGCTCGAGCCAGGTCGAAATCTGCATAGGCGGCATATTAGAATGTCGATGGTCTACTAATCTATCTTAATTGGGAAATCTATGCGTTTCATCTTATTAATCCTGCAAATCCTGTTAATCCTGTCCAATGTCTTTGCTCAGTCTCCCACGGAGCACGTTGCAGCAGTCCAGAATGACCCACGCGTCAAAGCCGCATTCGATCACATCGACAAGGATCGCGACGCTATCTTGCGCGAGTGGATCGCTATCACCGAGATCAACGCGCCGTCAAAACAGGAACAGGAACGCGCGAAGTACATCGAGAGTCTGCTCCGCAGACACAAGCTGGACATTCGTTACGATTCCGCGGGCAATCTCATCGCCACCCGCAAGGGCACCGGTGGTGGACCAGTCACGGTTTTCGACGCGCACATGGACACAGTGTTTCAACCGGGGTTGAAGATCAAAGCAACTGTTCGCGATGGGCGCGTCTATGCGCCCGGCGTCGGCGATGATACGCGCAACATCGAAGCCCTCCTCGCAACGATTCGCGCCCTCGACGCCGCCCAGATCAAAACTAAAGGCGATCTCGTTTTCCTGTTCACAACAGACGAAGAAGCAGGAATGACCGGCGCGAAGCAGTATACGAAAGATAACAAAGGCAAAGTGGATTACTACATCGCGCTTGACGGCGGTTACGAAGGATTCACTTACGCCGGCATCGGAATCAACTGGTATCGCCACCACTTTATTGGACCAGGCGGCCACACGCGCTCGCGCACGCCGCCTTACTCCGCCACACTGCCGCTCGCACGCGCGATCGCACGCATTTACGAATTGAAAGTGCCGAGTAACCCGTCGTCTAACTTAAACATCGGCATGCTCGGCGGATCTGAAGTTGTAAATGCGAAGGCGTCGGATGCGTGGTTCACGGTTGATTTGCGTTCGACGAGTAATGATGTGATTGCAGATCTCGAGCAGAAGATCGCAGCGATACTCGATGAAGAAGCGCAACGCGCTGGAGTGACGGTGAAGACTGATGTGATATCGAAGTCGCCGGCGGCGGTGCTGCCGGGTAATCGCGAGTCGAACCTCGTGAAAATCGCGGAAGCCGTGCATCGCGCGATGGGTTTCGATCCGCCGATTGGAAATGCAGGTTCAAACAATTCGAGCGCCGCGCTGCTACAGGGAATCACATCGATCTCGACCGGTGCTGGCCCCTGCAGCGACTCCCATGCACTCACGGAAAACTGCGAAATCGAGCCACTCTATCGTGGAATAAAAAAGATCCTCTTACTGGAAGTGGCCCTCGCAGGTCTCGATCAGTGAAGATCTGCTTTCTTTTATCAGTAAAATCAGTGTCCCTGGCCGCCGATCATCACGATCCCTGTCCGCAGGATGATCTTTAAATCGAGTAACAGCGACCAGTTTTCAATATAAAAAAGATCCAGCCGCACCATCTCTTCAAACGGCAAACGATTTCTTCCAGACACCTGCCACAGCCCGGTCAAACCCGGCTTCATGTCGAGCCGCTTGCGATGCCATAACTCATACGCTTCGACTTCGTACGGAATCGGCGGCCGTGGGCCAACGATACTCATGTCACCAAGCAACACGTTTAGAAGCTGCGGCACTTCATCGAGACTCGTGCGTCGCAACATTTTTCCGATCCTCGTAATGCGGGGATCGGCAAGTAGTTTGTACGTGGGCTTGCTGTCGTTGCCGACGTTAGCTTCGGCGCGACCGGCAATGAATGCCTTCTGGTATTCGCGGTGAAGTTCCGGGTCAGCGCCTGCTTTCATCGTGCGAAACTTATAAAGCAGAAACAGCCGGCCATCCATGCCGACGCGTTCCTGCGTGTAAAACACCGGTCCTTTTGAGTCGAGTTTGATCAGCAGCGCGATCACAATCCAAAGCGGAAACAGCAGCACAATCGAGAGCGCGGCAACGATCAGATCGAAAGTGCGTTTCAGTATGCGCGCGCCACCCGACAATGGCTCACGAAAGAGACGGATCATCGGCAACACACCGATCTGATCGATCTCAGTCTTGCGTGGCAGGCAGTTGAATAAACTGGGTGCGATCCGAAATTCAACACCGCGACGGCGGCCACAGCGCATCATCACTTCAAACAATGCATCCGCGTTCACATCCGTATCAGCGATGATCACTTCATTTGCACCCGAGTCGCGAATCACTTCGGGAAGTGAGTCTAAGGTGCCGATCACCGGCACGTCTTCGTAAGTCCGCGGCGCGTCAACCGGTCGCGTGTCGACAACGCCGATGACGCGATAACCGAGCGCAGGTCGCTCGCGCATTTCCCGGATGAACAACGACGCCTCGGGGCCGCGCCCGACAACGAGCGTGGGAATTAAGTTGATTTGCCGGCTGCGTACAAACATCTGCACCGCGCGCATAGCAAACCTCAGCGCTCCGATGCTGACCAGCACGAAAATAAAATCCACAACAAAGACGCTGCGCGCGTACGAGAAGGCACGAAATTCAAAACCGCCGCGATACAGGAACGCCGCCGCCACGATCAGCAACGAGCCGATTGCAGTCGCTTTGAAAATGCGAATGCTGTCGTCAACAAAAGAAAACTCACCGCGCACGCGATAGAGGTCGCAGTAACGAAAACTCAACAAGCGGATCGCGACGACAAATACGAGTAACGCACCGTAAGGCGCAAAACGATCGCTCCACGCGAAACCGTCACCCGTTGCGAACACGGATGCACCTTCGCGCGCATAAAAGGCCAGCATGAAAGCGAGTGCGGCAGCAAAAGCGTCAGCGATGACGAGCGCCACCTTCACCGCAGGCACGATCCAACGCGGCGCACGTGCAGGCACCCGCACAACGGCGGCGTCGATCGTTGATTGTTTAGTTCGTTCCGCTCTCATCCTGAGAACAGGCGGCCGGAGGGCCGCCCCTACAGTTGTTGCTCAATTGGCGCCTTCAACGAACTTGCGTGATCGACTACAACTGTAGGGGCGGCCCTCCGTGGCCGCCCGTTGCTCAACCCGCATTTATTCGAATATGAGTCGCACCACCTCATCGATAACCTCAATTGATTGGTGCGGTTTCATCCCTTGCTTTTTTGAGATTGAAAGATTTTGCAAATCTCCAATCGTTGAAATGCGCTGTAATCTTCCGTCTTTCACCAACTCCTCGTCCACCGCCGCCCATTGCCCTGCATAAATACTCGCCGCCGGCACACCCAACGCCGCCGCCTCGCGATTCATCGTCCCACCCGCACTGATCACCAGATCGCTCGCGGCAATCAGGTTTGGCCCATCCAACGGCGTCGCCGGAACGATCACGCGCTCCTTCCCCACATACGCCGCACGCTGCGCCTCATTTCGCGGCAACAAGATCACCTGCACATTCTCCCGGCTCTGCAACATCGTCAACGCTTCATCAAACAACGTGTTCTGAAACCGGTGGTACAACGCATCATGCGCGGGCGGCCGCAGCAGGACCAGCACATTATCCGCGTTAACTCCAAACTCACACAACCGCGCGCCAAACGACGGATCCGGCTTAAAGTCCGCGAGGTAAACGTCCTCCTTCGTGCCGTGATAACGCCGCACCTTCCCCGCGCGCGCGCCGTATCGTCGCAAACGCGCGTCCGGAAAACTCGCCGGAACGATGATACGAGAGGCAAAACGAAACCCGACATGATTCGCCGGTTGATGCTCGTAATCCATCATCGTGACGGCCTTCAGGCCGATCACGCGCGCCGCGAGGATTTGTGCATATGAGTTGTGACTGACGGCGAGATCAAACTTGCGCTTGCGCGCCCAGCCGGCAAGTGCCCATGCACGGCTTGCTATGGTTCTTGCTTTTTTGGACACGGCTCGACCGCCATGAACTCCGACAACTTCGGGCGAGAATCCGGCAGCCTGTGCGAGCGGAACTGTTTCCGTAAATTCCCGGGCTGTCACCTCGATCTCGTGGCCTTGAGAAACAAATCGTTTCGCTAACGCTTTGAAAAACGGCACGTGAGGAGAGTTTGCGAGATCGATCCAGAGGCGCATCTGCAATCACCACTGGAGCTCAACCAGCCGGCCGCGATCGCGAAGCGAGGTTTCCGCCGCTTCGATCAGGTTCACCATCCGCAGCCCGGCTGGTCCATCCGTCTCCGGTTGCTTGTTGTGCTCGATGCAGTCGATAAAATGAAGCGCTTCGGTTTGCAGTGCTTCGGTGTTGTCGAGTTGTGGCGCCCACATGTCGCCCAAACGATAGCTGACCAGCATCTTGTAAACGTCTTCTAGTCCAGGCGTGACATTGATCCCTTTGTCGTAGACTTTGAGCTTCTCGCTCGGCTCGAGATCGTCGTAGAGAATCATCTTCTCACTGCCGCCGATCAGCGTGTGACGAACTTTCACCGGCGTCAGCCAGTTGACGTGGACGTGCGCGATTTGCGCGCTCGAGAAAAACAGCGTGATGTAGGCAACGTTCTCAGGTTGTCCGGGCACGTGACTGATCCCGGTTGCTGACACAGCAACGGGTTTCGACGGCATCACGTGATCGATGATCGAGAGATCGTGAATCGCGAGATCCCAAATAACACTCACGTCATGCTGAAAGAGACCGAGATTGACGCGCACCGCATCGTAATAATAGATCTCACCGAGCTGACCTGACGCGATCAGATCCCGAATCTTCCGCACGGCGTCGGTGTAAACGAACGTGTGGTCCACCAGCAGGACCAGATTTCGCGCCGCCGCTTCGTCGACCAGTTTGCGGGCCTGATCGGATCTGGCGGCGAGTGGTTTTTCAACGAGCACGTGCTTGCCGGCTTTCAAAGCCGCCATTGCTAACTCGAAGTGAGTCGAGACGGGCGTGGCAATCACGACAGCATCGATCTGCGGATCGTTAATGAGATCTGAAGAATCGCTGCAAGTCTTCAGTCCCGGATAAAGTTTGCCTAGAGACGACAGCCGCTCTTTGCGTAGATCGCAAACGCGAGTCACCGCCGAACCGGGTGCTGTTATGAAGTTTCGCACGAGGTTCGGTCCCCAGTAGCCGTAACCGATTACACCAACTTTGATCATTTGTCGCTCAAGTCTTCGAGCAAACGCGACAGCGCGTACAGCATCCAGGCTTGCGTCCAGCGCATGTAGGGTTTGCGAACCGTGTAGAAGCGTCGTCGCTGATAATAAAAGAAACCTCGACTATCGCGCAGGTTCTGAATCGTCCAGGTTGCAACTTTCTGGGCCAGCTTCAAGGCGTCGTTGTCGAGCTCACGACACTCGATGAAAGTTACGATTGCACTGGCGGCGGCGTGCGCGTCCACCGGGTAAAGGTCGTGATCGTAGTATTTCGGCCAACCGTCCGCAAGAAAGAATGTGCGTTTCCAATATTGATAGCCGTCTTCGAGTGCTGGTTGAAATTCATTTTTTCGTATTGAAGTGTCGATTATGCGCTTCAGTGAGAAGAGTATGTAAGCAGTGTGGAAGTTGTCGATCCACGCCTGCTTGGGAGCTGTGCCGTATAACCACGAGCCGTTTGGTTGCTGGTTATTAACGACGTATCGAGCGGCGCGTTCGGCGAGATCTATTAACTGCTGTTCACCGGTAAATTCATAAACACTTGCAAGCACCTCGGCGGCGAGCAGACTCGCGTTGAAGATGCGTGTGTTTGTGTTGGGCGCGTAACTGAAGCAAAGTTCTGTTTCGGTATCGACGGTGCGCGGCAGGTCGTTCATGATGAAATCACAAACGCTACGCGCTTCATCTTGTAAATCGGCTTCAAGCAACGCTCTGGCGGCGAACGCAGTTGGAACAATCGTCGGCGTTCCTCTCGGCGCAAAGAAATTCCGGCTTTGCCAGTCGAAGTTATAACCCCAACATGCGCCGCTGTAGCCTTCAACTTTCATGGCTAGCAGCCCGGTTAAGAAATCGCGAACAGCGGCTTCTGAGTGTTCATTCTTCAGCCGTCGATGATTTGCGATCTGTGCAAGCGTGAATAGCGCGATTCCCTTTGCATTGCGTTCCGCGGGCACACGTATTAGCGCGCGCAAGTCAGCAGGAGATCTTTTGATAGCCTGGGTGAAAAGGAGTCGAGCGTTGCGTGAGTGGGCAAGCGGTGTCGCTTTGAACAAGCGACTGTTCAGCGCGTCGAAAGGATCGTGTCCGGCAAAGTCATGTTCCTGACACCATGAGAAGAGTTGATCATAGGCAATCTGGAAAAGGGAATGGTTTGAATCTTCGTTCACGTCTTCGCTGATCAGAGCTGGGGCAAGCCCCTCTTACTGACTTGTTTTATCCGAACGGCTCGAAAGGGATCAGCATACTCGGTTAAGAACAAGTCAGGAGGGGCTTGCCCCCGCTCTAGCCTTCTCTGCTTCCGACCGAGGTCTCGATGCGTCGCGGGGTTTCGATAAAGCTCTCGTGCCACAGCTCAAACATCAACAGCGTCCAGAGTAGTTTGCGATGATTTGCGACGCCGCGTTCGTGCTCGTCCTGCAAACGCGCGACGTAGTTTGCGTTGAAAACTCCGGCCCGGCGCACGCGCTCCGGCGACAGCAGATCGCGCGCAAGTGGCCGCACCTTCTCCTTCAACCATTCGGCCACCGGCACGCCAAAACCTTTCTTTCCGCGACGCGTCACGAATGGCGGCAGCATCTCCTTCACAGCTTTCTTTAAAATGTACTTCGTCTTTTGCCCGCGCAATTTGTAACTGCACGGCAGCGACGCCGCGAATTCCGCCACCCGTGGATCGAGGAACGGCGCGCGCACTTCGAGCGACACGGCCATGCTCGCCCGATCGACTTTCGTCAGAATATCTTCAGCGAGATAGAGACGCGTGTCGACGCTTTGCATACGCGTCACGAGATCTTCATTGTCACACTCCTCTGCGATCTGTCGTGCGTGTGCATAGATCTCCCCATCGCTCGCCGCGAGAGCCTCGCGTGTAAGTAACTCCGTCTGCTCCTCGGGTGTGAACGATCCAAACCAAACGTGATGACGTGCGACAGCGTCGTACCTTGCGCCAGTCACAAATCGCAGCGCTTTGTAATCGAATGACAGGTTCTTCGTCTTTACCGGCAGTAGTCGAACCAGCGGTTCGATGATCGCTCCGCGAATCCGCTGCGGTACACGTTTATAAAACTCGGCCCAGCGCAGCCCGGCATACATTTGATAGCCGGCAAACAGCTCATCACCGCCGTCGCCACCGAGTGCGACGGTCACATGCTTTCGGGTGAAACGCGAGAGGAGATACGTTGGCACGAGTGACGGATCGCTGAACGGCTCATCCATCCACGCGCCGATTTCGCTCACCAGATTTGCCGCCAGGTTCGCACTCAAACGTTCTTCGTGATGATCGGTGCCAAGAAATTTCGCAACACTGCGTGCGTAGGCCGATTCGTCAAACGACGCCTCAGCAAACGAGATCGAAAACGTCTTCACTGCTTCCGGCGACGCCGCAACTGCGAGAGCCGCAACGCTCGACGAGTCAACACCACCCGACAGCAGCACGCCCAGCGGAACGTCAGAAACGAGACGCATGCGAACCGCGTCCGCCATCAACTCGCGCAAATGTTCCGCAGCCTCCTCCTCAGACGGTACTGGCTCGGCAGTCTTGTAACTGAGCCGCCAGTAACGTTCGACGTTCACGCGGCCGTCTTCGAGTGTCAGCTTGTGAGCCGCTGGAAGTTTGTTGATGCCTTCGTAAATCGAAAGCGGCGCGGGCACGTAGTCAAACGACAAGTATTGTCTTAACGCCTGGAGATTTAGTGCCGGCTTAACTGATGGGTGGGCCAACAGGACTTTCGGCTCGGATGCGAAGAGCAGCGTGTTGTCGAAGATGCCCCAGTAAAGCGGCTTCTCTCCAAAACGATCGCGCGCGATAAGTAATCGGCGGCGGCGGCGGTCCCACAAAGCGAACGCGAACATGCCGTTGAGTTCGCGGATCATTTCGTCGCCATACTCTTCGTACAAATGTGGCAACACTTCGGTGTCCGAAGCACTACGAAATGTATGCCCACGTTTTTCCAGCTTCGCGCGCAGCTCGCGATAGTTGTAGATCTCGCCGTTCAGGATTACAGCGACGCTTCTGTCTTTGTTGAAGGCTGGTTGTTCACCCGTGACGAGATCGATGATCGCGAGCCGCCGCATACCAAGC
>DATHTI010000499.1:0-4717 GCA_035463335.1 Pyrinomonadaceae bacterium
GCAGCGCTACGGCTTCGTCGAGCGTCATTCCCGCGGGCACATATCCATTCAGAGGATCGTGCGCGCTTGTTTGATCCGTTACTGCATCGACGTGAACACCACGGCGCACGAGCTCCGGCAACACTTCCGCGCAATTGCCAACAAGCCCAACCGAAATCGCGCGCTTTTGATCGAGCGCGTCTTCACAGATGTCGAGCGCTTCGTCGAGCGTCAACGCCAGCCGATCGCAATAGCCGGTGCGAACGCGTCGCTCGATACGCGCCGGATCGACGTCAATGCCGAGAAATACGGCGCCATTCAACGTCGCCGCGAGTGGCTGCGCGCCGCCCATGCCGCCCATGCCGCCTGACACGACAAGCTTGCCCGAAAGATCGCCCGCAAACTGCTTGTCAGCCATTGCGGCGAACGTTTCAAACGTGCCCTGCACGATGCCCTGCGTGCCGATGTAGATCCAACTGCCCGCAGTCATCTGGCCGTACATCATCAGGCCGCGGCGCTCGAGCTCGTGAAAGTGTTCCCAGTTGGCCCAGGCGCCGACAAGATTTGAATTTGCGATCAGAACTCGCGGCGCGTATTCGTGAGTGCGGAAGACAGCGACGGGTTTGCCTGATTGGACCAGCAGCGTCTCGTCGTTTTCAAGCGCGCGGAGCTCGCGCACGATCGCGTCGAAGCTGGCCCAGTTGCGAGCCGCCTTGCCGGCGCCGCCGTAGACGATCAGATCGTCAGGACGTTCCGCCACGTCGGGATCCAGATTGTTCATCAGGCAACGAAGCGCCGCTTCCTGATGCCATCCTTTGCAGCTCAACTCCGGGCCGCGCGGAGCATGGACCACTCGATTGCTCATCAAACTATTCTGACGTGCCCCAGTAACGACTGAGCCAGCCGCCCTTGTCTTTCTTTGTGAGTTGCTGGAGCTCACCGGAATCGAGCCACACGCCGCCGCACTTATCGCAAGTGTCGATCATCACTTCTTCAAACTTGCTTTCGGCGAGATTGCCATCACAGCGCGGGCACTTCATCGAAGACGTGCCGGCAGCTTTCGCGTCTTCCGCGACCTTCATCTGCTCGCGCAGCTTTTCGAGTGCTTCCCTGTTTTTGCGATGGAAGTATTCCTCTTCGAGACCTCGTCTACGCTCGTCCATTGGGTTCGACATAGATCCGCTCCTAATCAGTGTAATCTGTGGTTAAAGAATCAAACTCCCCGCGCACGATCGCTGCTTTTAGTTTTTCGATGTCACCCGACATCACCCGATCGTGGGTAAGCGGCGCAACGTGCCGGCGAACAATCTCGTAAGCCTGCTTCACACCGCGTCCGGGTGCGAGCGGCGCGTGATATTCCAGCGCCTGCGCGCCCACGAGCAGCTCGATCGCCGTCGCCATCTCCGCCAGGTTCACGATCCCGCGCAGCTTTGTCGCGGAAGTCATGCCCATCGAGACATGATCTTCCTTGCCGCCATCCGTCGGCACGTTATCGATGCTCGCCGGATGCGCGAGGACTTTCGCTTCATTCAAAAGAGCTACCGCAGTCACTTGCAGCATCATGAATCCCGACGAAATCCCCGGCTGCGGCGTCAAAAACGCCGGCAATCCTTCGTTTGAATCAGGATTCACCAAACGGTCGATGCGACGCTCAGTGATACTCATTAAGTCTGTCAGAGCAATGGCAGCATAGTCAAAAACGAGTGCGAGCGGCGCGCCGTGGAAATTTCCACCTGACAACACTTCGCCAGTGTCCGAAAACACGAGTGGATTATCGGTCGCACTGCCACTCTCGATCTCGACTACGTGTTTCGCATGATCCAGCGCCGTTCGGATCGCGCCGTGTACCTGCGGCATGCAACGCAAACTGTAAGCGTCCTGCACGCGTGGATCGCCAACGAGATGCGACTGCCGGATTTCACTGTCTTGCAGTAACTCTCGCAAGTGTGCCGCGACTTGCATCTGTCCGGCGTGTGGACGCGCTGCATGAATGCGCTCGTCAAACGCGACCGGCGTTCCTTTCAAGGCTTCGAGTGTCATCGCTCCTGCAACGTCAGCGAGTCGAACAAGCCGTTCCGCGCGATGAAGCGCAAGCGCTCCGACCGCGCCCATTGCCTGCGTCCCGTTGAGAAGCGCGAGACCTTCTTTAACTTCCAATTGCAGCGGTGCGATCTGTGCGCGCGCGAGCGCGGTCGCGGCGGGCAGCCGTTCGCCTTCGTAGAATACTTCTCCCTCGCCGATGGCTGCGAGCGCGAGGTGTGCGAGCGGCGCGAGATCACCACTGGCGCCAACGCTTCCTTTCTCGGGAATGACCGGCGTCAAACGTTTCTCGAGCATCGCGACAAGAGTATCGATCACCAGCGGTCGCGCGCCGCTGAAACCTGACGCAAGCACGTTCGCACGCAACAACAACATCGCGCGGGCTTCCGCCTCCAGCAACGGCTCACCCAAACCACACGAGTGACTCCGCACCAGGTTCAGTTGCAACTGAATCAGATCGGCGCGATCGATGCTAACGTCTGACAACTTGCCGAAGCCTGTATTGACGCCGTAAACAGTGCGGCCCTGCGTAACGATCTCCTGGACCACCTGGCGCGCCTGCTCGACGCGCGCGCGCGCTTCCTCGGCGAGAACAACCTGTTCCCGGCCCTCGGCAATGTCAACGATTTGCTTGAGTGTGAGTTGTTGACCCTTGAGCTGAAGCATAAACTAACTACGAACCTCAGCTCGCTTATCGGGTGTTTCGGAGATATCTATCTTCTTGAATTCGGCGGTTGTATCGCGGCTGCGCACGCGTTGGCGCGCGCGTTTCGCGCGTACTGTGGTGCGCCTCGTTATTGGGGCTGTCCAGCTTGTCATTCGTTTAAATGGTCGTAGTGAGAACTCGTGTTTCGGCAACACCTCGCCTGTCGCTTCGCGCAGTCGTACAGTTCCAATCGCAAAACCGAATACGGCAGCGTTAAATACTATCCCGACGACGAAGACTATCCAACCGGGCACGATACCAACCGTGGCGCGATCGATGAAAACGTTGAAATCACGCGCGGGTAAAGGATGAAGATACACTTTCAGGTTCCAGCTCAATGCGAGAAGGACGAAAATCCAAAGATAGTTGCGGCGCAAACGGCGCCCGACAGCTTCCCACTCTGTGATCGTGAAGTGCGGCGTCGTGAGATCAGCCGCGAGGTGCTCGGCCCACGACTCGTCCGCAGGTCGGCTGTCCGGCATTAAGAGGTGCGCGAAGTAACCTGTTTCGAGGATTCGCACGCGACTGGACCAGATCTCGTAGTAACGATAACGGCGCGCTTCCATGAGAAGGAAGATCATAACCAGGATCGAGTTGATCGGAATCACGAAGTGCGGGTTGTTTTGAGAGCTGAAGACAAACGAGAGCGTCGCGCCCGCGGTGAGCACGGCCCAGTTTGTCGTGGTGTCGAGTCGATTTCGCCAGGTGTTGGAGCGCTGCACTTCACCACGATAGAAGTGGATCATCGCGGTGTTGAATTCTGACGGCGTCATGCGGCGCATCAGGCCGGCGGCTGATTGCGGGGCAGGATCTGGCAAAGGCTCCGCTGGTGGCGGCTGTCTCAGCCTGCCGGTTACCCTGTCTGACGTTGATTGACTACTACTTCTATGACTTGCTTCGGTGGACATTGGAATGAAATCGCTGGAGTGCGCCTGTCAGGAGAGCGGCGCAGAACTCCCGGAAACTGATAATAGCACGCACAGCCATAAAGCCAGCCACAAAAGGCACAAAAAGCACAAAATAGGAGTTGAAACTGATTACGGCACTATGCAATTGAGGTGAATTTATTTTTTGTGTCTTTTGTGCCTTTTTGTGGCTAAATCATGCTTCCTTGACACTGTTTCGGCGCGCACCCTATAGTGGCCGTTCGTTGGAATCAGAGTTTGATGAGCAGTGGATGCGGCAGGCATTGGCCGCCGCTCGGGAAGCGCAGGCAATGGGTGAGGTGCCTATCGGCACCTGCGTCGTTAGCGAAAACAAACTCGTCGCTGTTTGCGGAAACCGCACGCGCACCGACTGCGATCCCACAGCTCACGCTGAAATCGTTGCTCTTCGCGAAGCCGCCGGCAAACTCGGAAATTACCGGCTCACCGGCGTGGATGTTTACTCGACGATTGAGCCATGTGCGATGTGCGCCGGCGCTTTGATACAGGCGCGAGTGAGGCGTTTGATTTACGGCGCGCCCGATGAACGCGCCGGAGCGGTTACGAGTCGCTTTCGAATTTGCGACACGGATTTTTTGAATCACCGGATTGAGATCAGCGCGGGCGTACTGGAAGCGGAGTGTCGCGCGCTGATGCAGGAGTTTTTCCAGACGCGGAGAGGTCGCATAGTGGATTAGTGCACCGGTCTCGAAAACCGGAGTGGCTTAACGGCCACCGTGGGTTCGAATCCCACCCTCTCCGCCAGATCTTTTTAGCCACAAAAGGCACAAAAGCTCAAAACAATTTTTGTGACTTTTGTGGCCGGTCAAGGAGAGGTGCAGGAGTGGTTGAACTGGCAGCACTGGAAATGCTGTGAACGGGAAACCGTTCCGTGGGTTCGAATCCCACCCTCTCCGCCAGATAGGATTTAAGATCCGTGGGAGAAGACAATAAGCTAGCCGCTGAAGAAGCCCGCCGAGCAGTACAACACGGATCTGTTAAGGCGGAGGTCGAAAGCGATGTAAATGCCGAAATCACCGATCGCGCGGCGACAAAGGCAACAACCGCG
>DATHTI010000500.1:0-3346 GCA_035463335.1 Pyrinomonadaceae bacterium
AAACTGGGGTGGCCACAGAGGGCCACCCCTACAGTTACTCCCACGCGACCTAATTCTTTCATCCGCCCCGTCTATTAATCTTGCGTAGAGCAATACGCCTGTCCTAGAATGGCCGCGTCTACACAGCACTTAAACTGAAACGCGCGCGGCCGTCTCCCCGTGAACATTTCATGCTCCGGTATTGAAAGTGGGCATCACTCGTTCCCCAACGAGCATCTGTGTTGACAGTTCCCTTTCGAGCCCTGACCGGTACTTAAAGAAATTGAATCACCGAACTGTAGCCCGGGGGTGACATGTATACTCGTTACGCCACCAAGATAACGGCGACTTCCATCTCGCTACTAACTGTCGCGATTTTCTTTACGCTGGCAGTGCAGAGCCAGAGCCAGGATCCTGCGCCAGACAAACCTCAGGATCCACAACCTGCTGCCACGCAAAGTCCGGCCGCGGCGACCAAACAGCAGGAGAAAAAACTCGGCACTGAGCTTGACGATCGCTCGATCATCACCAACACCGACCTGATCACGCTGACAGTAACTGTGACCGATACCTACGGCCGTTACGTGTCAGGGCTGAGCAAAGGCGCCTTCGCCGTCTTCGACAATAAACAGCAACAGGAGATCACCTATTTCAGCGACGACGACTCACCGGTCTCTGTCGGGGTGATCTTCGACGTTTCCGGATCGATGAGCGGCGACAAAGTCAGGCGCGCTCGCGACGCTCTGGGCAAGTTCATTCAAACGAGTCACGATTCCGACGAGTACTTCCTGATCGCGTTCAACTCGAAAGCGCAATTGTTGCTGGACAAAACACGCGACGGCGATTCCGTTTTAAATAAGCTGACGTTCGTCGAGACGAAGAGCCAAACAGCTCTCTATGACGCCTGTTATCTCGGCGTTGAAAAAGTGCAACGTGGCGCGCATCCCAAACGCGCGCTGCTGCTGATCAGCGACGGCCAGGACAACGATTCACGCTACACTTTCAACGAGCTGCGAAAGCTCTTGAAAGAGTCAGACGTGACGCTTTACGCGATCGGCATTCTGAGCGGCAGCGACGCGGGCAGCTCCCTCGGTATGGAAGGCCAGGGCATTCTCGACGAGCTTTCGGGCGTCTCTGGAGGCAAGGCTTTCTTCCCGCGCTCCGCGGCGGAAATGGACGACATCTTTGAGCAGATTGCCCTTGAGCTGCGGCACCAGTACTCTATCGGTTACAAGCCGGACACGTTTGCGAATGACGGCAAGTGGCATAAAGTTAAAGTGAGAGTCACGCCGCCACGCGGCTTGCCACGCCTGTTTGTTCGGGCCAAGGAAGGTTATTACGCGACGGCTGGCGCACGTTGAGTTCATCTGCGTAATCTGTGGACACGGCTTCGGCAACTCTCGATTACTTCCCCGGCATCTTTTGGAGGTGTGCTATAGCGTCTAAATCTATCGGCGACGCTGTTTGCCCCAGCCTTGCGCGGTTTGAGGAGTTTCTAGGAATTGTTGAGTGAGCAGAATCTGAGGCGGATCGGGATTATTGCGGTCTGCGGTTTAATACTATCGGCACTGGTTTTCGGCCCGAGTGTGTCTGCGAGTGTCGATCAGGAACGTCCACGCAGCACCCAGCCAAAACCCGCTGCCACACCGACGCCGCCGGCCACGGTTCCGGTTCAGCCCGCGCCCACTGCAACCCCATCTCCCACTCCGCAAACTCCGCGACCAACGACCGATCGCATCGCGCCCACATTAGGCGAGCCACCGCCACCACCGCGTCTTAAGCCGACACCAACTCCGACGCCGCCGCCCGTAATCGAGGAAGGCGACATTCTGAGAATCAATGCCGAGCTGGTCCAACTGCACGTACGCGTGATCGATCGGAACAATCGACCGATCAACAACGTGGGGAAAAATGAGTTTCACGTCTTTGAAGACGGCGTGCCGCAGGTGATCGAAACATTTACGCGTGAAGAAGTGCCAATCAGTTACGGTCTGGCTGTCGATACATCCGGCTCGCTGCGTTCACAGCTACAAAGCGTGATCGACGCCGGCAAGACGATCATCAACAGCAACAAGCCGGGCGATGAGACGTTTCTCGTCCGCTTCATCAGCAGCGACAAGATCGAGACGGTCCAGGATTTCACCGCGAACAAAGAATTGCTGATGGATGGTCTCGACAGTTTCTATGTCGAGGGTGGCCAGACCGCGATTATCGATGCCGTCTATCTTTCCGCGGAGCACGTTTCTGAGTACCGGAAAGGCGACGAAGGCGATCGCCGTCGCCGCGCGCTGATCGTCATCACTGACGGCGAAGACCGCAACAGTTTCTATAAACAGGAACAACTCTTCGCGCGGCTGCGCGAGGAAGACGTGCAGATCTTCGTGATCGGGTTCGTCAATGAGCTGGATAAAGACGCGGGGCTGATTCGCAAAAGCCCGCGTGAGAAAGCCGTCAACCTTATCAATAAGCTTGCCAGTGAGACAGGAGGGCGCGCGTTCTTCCCGGATTCGGTCGCCGAGCTGCCGCAAATCGCGAACGAGATCATCAGAGACCTGCGCACTCAGTATGTGATCGCTTACAACCCGACGAACAAGACGCAGGATGGCTCGTATCGCGCGATCAAAGTAACGGTGGACCAGCCTTCAGGTTCCGACAAGCGCATTGCGCTGACACGAACCGGACGTCTTGCACGTAAAGAGAATCAAAGCAACATCCGGCCGCCGGCAGTGCGAATGCCGTCAACTCCAGGTAAACCTTAGCGATCTCCCAGGTCCGACTAATTCTGCTTCGAATTTTTGGGGTCTTTCTTGGGCGGCTTCTTATATTTGAAGCCGTGTCTCGAGGCTGCTTCCTCGATCGAGTGCGTCATCGTGAGCTCATCATCCTCACGCGCCAGCTCGATCAACCTCTTATAGTAATTCCGCAGCGCATCGATTTCCGGCTCACTCAAATCCTCCACGTCGATCAGTCGATTGCTCGCGCCCTCCATGGCCGCGACGATCTCGTTTAACTTCAGATGTATGGCAAGCGCGTCTTTGTTCTGCGCGCGTTGAATTAGAAAGACCATCAGAAAAGTGACGATCGTCGTGCCCGTATTGATCACGAGCTGCCACGTGTCGGAAAAATTAAAAAGTGGACCAGTGATGCCCCAGACAAGGATGATTAATAGAGCAAGAACAAAAGCGATTGATGTTCCAGTGGCTCTGGTGGCCTGGTAAGAAAACTTCTCGAGAAATTCACTCACTGCATTTCTTTTTCGCGGCATCGATGATTCTCCACACAATTCGGCATAGATTCGGGGAATAAATCTGAGGGAAATTTTGGGGAATACGTTAGTGGATCAAGGTTTGGCCCTGACAGAACCACT
>DATHTI010000501.1:0-10500 GCA_035463335.1 Pyrinomonadaceae bacterium
GCGGCGAGCCCGGCGCAGGCAAGACGCGTCTTGCGCGCGAGATCACGATCCAGGCCGCCGTCGATGGCGCGCTCGTGTTGTCAGGCGGCTGTTACGAGTACGAAGCCGCAACTCCTTACCTCCCATTTGTCGAAGCGTTTCGTCGCTGGGTACGCGAAGGACAAAACAACGACACGTTACGCGAGATCCTCGGCGAAAACGCGACGCAGATCGCGAAACTCTCACCCGAGATCGAAACACGACTCGGTCCATTTCCCGGACGGCAGGAGCTTGCGGCACATGAAGAACGACTGCTCTTCTTCGACGCAGTCGCACAAGTCTTCTCGAACATCGCACGACGACAATCGCTCCTCTTCTACGCTGACGACTTGCATTGGGCCGATCACGGCACATTGTGGCTGCTCAGTCACCTGCTGCGACAACTGCGTAACGAGCGCGTCCTGATTCTCGGCGCCTATCGCGAAACCGAGCTCGATCGCGCACACCCGCTCGCGAAAGCACTCGTCGACTGGAACCGCGAACGTTTGATCACGCGCATCGTGCTGCGGCGCTTCAACGAGACGGAAACAGGCGATCAGCTCGATGCGCTGCTGGGCGAACGTATCAGTGGCGAGTTTGCAGTTGCGGTACATCGCGAGACTGAAGGCAATCCGTTCTTCGTCGAAGAAGTATTGAAAGCGTTAATCGAGCGCGGCTCGGTGCGGCGGGAGAGTGGGCGCTGGCGCCGTTGTGACATGGACCAGATGCTCATTCCACAGAGCGTAAAAGAAGCGATTGGCAACCGTCTCGATCGCGTTAGTGAAAACTGCAACGACGTGCTCCGAATCTGCGCGATTCTCGGCAAGGCTTTCACGTTCGAAGAGCTCACGGCTGCGGCTGAACAGAACGAAGACACTCTGCTGGACGCGCTCGACGAAGCGGTGGGCGCGCAACTGATCTCAGCGGGCTCAGGTGACTCGTTCAGCTTCACGCACGACAAGATTCGCGAAGTGCTATACGAAGAGCTCAATCCGATCCGGCGTCGCCGTCTGCATCGTCACGTCGCCGAAGGACTCGAGCGACACTGCACGCGCTCGCAATGTGCAGTGGAGAAGCTGGCCCATCACTATATTCAGGCCGGCGATCACGAGCGCGGTCTCAAGTATGCGAAACAGGCGGCCGCCGAAGCCGCACGCGTCTTTGCGTTCGACGAGGCGATTGCGGCTTACGGTCGCGCGCGCGACTGTGCGGAAGCGCTCGGTCTCACGGAAGAGCAGCTCGCCCAGGAAGAAGCGATCGGCAAAGCCTTCATGCTGCACGGTGACACGATCCTCGCCGCAGAACACTTCGAGCGCGCGCTTGCTTTGGCCACGGAACCCGTTACGCGCGTGCGTCTGCAATGCGAGGCGGCGGCGTCTCTCGTTACCACCGACGATCCGCGCGGGCACGAATATTTGCGTGAAGCTTTGCAGGTCCTTGATCCCGTCACGAACCCGCTCGAAACAGCAAACGCGCTTTCCACCGAGGCGCGCTTTCATCATCTCGCCGGTCGTCACAAGAAAGCGATCGAGTTGTTGCAGCGTGCTAATGAGCTGGTCGCGCCCACGGCGGAGAGCGACTGTGTGAGCACGTTTGCCGCGCCGGTGATCTCGCAGATGTATGCTTACCTCGCCGGCGCTTATCAACACTATGGACTTTATGACGAAGCCGATCGCTGGGCGCGACGCGGGATCGAGTTTGGTGAAAAGCACAATGTTCTTTTCGCCCAAGCGACTGGTTATGAGTATCTCGGCGAAGATTCGATACACAGAGGCGATTACGAGGCGGGGTTGAGGTATGCGGAGCGCGAGCTCGAGATCGCTAACAAGCTTCACTCGCGTGAGCGCCGTACGTGGGTACATTACTATTCTGCGCAGTGCCGGTTGTTCATGGGTCAGCTAGAGCACGCAGAGCGGGAACTTCTCGACGGCCTCATCGTCTCTGAAGCAATCGGTGAGAAGCGCGCGCTGGCTTTGTTGCGATCGGTTCTCGCCGTCGTGCAGGTGATGCTTGGTCGTCGTGATGAAGGGTTGCAGACGGCGCTGGCGAACCTCGAGCAGTCGTCACCGAATCAGTTGTATACGCATTTCGAGGCGCTCAGATGTTTGGCGGAAGTTCGTTTCCGGCGTGATGAGTTGGAGGAGGCTGAGGCGGTTTGTAGACAGGCGGATGCGCTCGTCGGGCCGACCGAATCACGTGTAAGTCAGTTGTGGCTCGGCCCGCTGTTTATAAAAATATTATTAGCGATGGACAAGAGAGGTGAGGCCGCAGAGAGATTGACTGACTATAAAGCTCTTGTGGACCAGTGCCAGTCGCCGCGCTTCTCCTCCGAAGCGCAGCGATTGGCACAGTTATTATAGACGCGGATTTCCGCGGATTAACGCTGATCCCCATTTACCCGTGTAATCTTTTGATCCGCGTTCTTTAGATACCGATCGAGAAAATCGAGGATCGCTTTGTAAGCACGAATCTCGTTCGCCTTCTTCGTGAACCCGTGGCCCTCGTTGTCAAACAAAACATACTCGACAACGCCGTTGCGCTTCTTGATGTTCTCGACGATCTCATCCGACTCGGGCTTGATCACGCGCGGGTCGTTCGCACCCTGCAACACGATCAACGGCTTCACGATCTTGTCAGCGTGAAACAGCGGTGACACGGCACGCAGGTTCTCGAGGTCTTTGCTCGGATCGCCAATCTCCTTGTAGAGCGACTTGCGGAACGACTCCCAGTACGGCGGAATCGACTGCAACGTACGCACCCAGTTGGAAACACCAAACAGATCGACTCCAACCGCAAACTCTTGCGGTTTGAACGCGAGCGCGGCCAGCACCATGTAACCACCATACGAGCCGCCCATAATCCCGATCTTCTTCTCATCCACGTAACCGAGCGACGCGAGATACTTCTTCGCCTCGATACAATCCCATAACGGCTCACGGCCATGCTTGCCGTCATCAGCCGCGAAGAACGACTTGCCATAACCACTCGAGCCACGATTGTTGACACCGAGAATCACGTAACCGTGGTTCGCAAGATACTGCGACATCGCACTGTAACCCACGCGCGTTTGCCCACCCGGACCACCATGGACCAACACCAGCGCCGGAGCTTTATTCGTCGCACTCGCATTCTTCGGTTTGTAGAGAATCGAGGGAATGTCCATGCCGTCAAATGACTTGTAACGGATCACTTGAGAATCGACGAGATCCGCCGGGTTGATCTCAGGATTCAAACTGTCGGTCAGCTTCGTGGCTTTCTTCGTCACGAAGTCGTAGACGTAAAGATTGCTCGGACTGCGGTCGCCGTTCAGATAGAACGCCATTCGCTTTTCACTCGGCGAGATGTTGACACCGGTGATGTCGGCATTCGGCAGTTGCGGGAGGGGCACGAGTTTGCCCGTCGCTGTTTCGTAAATCTTGATCTTCGTGCGCGCATCTTCGTTGATCGCCGTTACGCGATACTTTCCGTTGCGCGAGAAGTAAGTGTAGGCAACGTCCCACGGCGCCTTCTCAACCACTTCGCTTTTACCGGTCGCGAGATCGTAACGCGCGACATACTTGAACTCGCTGTCCTTGTCAGTCAGGTAGTAGAGATATTTTGAGCTGGCGTCGAACGTCTCTGCGTTATTAGCAACATCGCCGGTGTGCTCGGTGATGTTCTTCATCTCTTTGGTGGCGACGTTGTAGAGAAGGATATCGGAGTCAGCCTGCGAGCCGCCGCTCTTCTGAAACGCGATGTACTTCTTGTCGTCGGAAATCGCGCCGGGCTCCAGGCCTGTTTCGTCTTTGTAAATCATCGTCGACTTAAACGTATCGATCGGCATTTCATAAATGTCGAAGAAACGCGCGTCTCGCTCGTTGGTCGCGTAGAAGAACGATTTGCGATCGTGGGCCCAGCCGAGAAAATTCGCTTTCACTTTCTCGCCGGGGGTGAGATCGCGTTCGCTGCCGTCGAGCTCGCGCAGGTAGATGTGACTGTTTTCATTACCGCCACGATCGTACGAGTAGAGAAAGCGCGAGTCGTTGGGAAGATAGGAGATGGCGAAGGTGCTCTCCTTGGTTGAATTGGTCAATTGCGTCGCCGGGCCTGCCGTCACCGGCACGGCATAGACGTTAAAGATGCCTGTCTTGTTGTTGTGAAAAAGGATCGACTTCTCGTCGGACGAGAACGAGCTGCCGCCGATGCGAACAGTGTTCATGAACTGCTCGATCGTGTACTCCTTGACGGGCTCGGCCGTTTTCTTCTGCTGCGCAAATGCAGTGGCAGCAGCAACAATCAGGGTGAAAATGAGCAGGGAAACCCGCTTATTCCGATTCATGGAGAGAAATTCCTTTCTTTGGAGGTTGGCGACGCTGACGAATCCACAGATTACACAGATTTCACAGATTCTGTAAATCGAATCAATCTGTGTAATCTGTGTAATCTGTGGTTAAAAAATGACGTCAACACCTAAGCTCGCAACTCTATTAGAAGACGACCACTGCTCATGTTTTATTAACAGCGCTAATTCCATCGTGCGTCCGAGCGTGAGACTGAACCTTCTTGCGCCTGCTTCAAGCGCCTCATCCTTCGCGGCCTCAAGCCAGCTCACTGCATGATCCAACGCTGCGCGCACAACATTCACAAGCCTCGAATCAGTAACACCCTCCAAACAACTCATCACCGCTCTTTCAAATCGTTTCAATCCTTGCCGTAGATCGCCATCACTCTGCAAGGCGCGCAAGGTATCGAGTGCGAGGACGTTCGTCGTTCCTTCCCAGATCGGCAGCACCTGACTATCACGCAGCAGCACGGGCAATCCGGTATCTTCCACGTAACCAGCGCCACCAAAGCTTTCGAGGACCTCGCTCGTAACCATTACCGCTTGTTTAGCTGTCGTGAGCTTCATGATCGGCGTCAGCAGTCGTAACAGCAGCGCTTCATCGTCGGAGATCTCACGCGTCTCGCTCTTCCCCGTCAGCTCGGCAACGTAGAACGCAAGATGGAACGCCGCTTCGAATTCCGCTTGTAAAGTCATAAGCGTGTCGACGTGCAAAGGCTTCTCAGACAACGGCGCTCCGAACGCAAATCTCTTGCTCGCATAGTCAAAACTCAGCGCCAGACCACGACGCATCAAAGCAACCGCACTAATTCCATTCCACAAACGCGTGATGTTCAAAAGCGGCGCGATATTGCGCACACCGTCAGTCGATCCTTTTACGAGTTGCGCAGGCGTTCCGTCTAAAGTCAGCTCCGCGGTCGGAACCTTGCGCGTGCCGAGCTTGTCTTTCAAACGGTTGATCTGAATGTTATGGGTCCGTCCATGCTCGTCTCTTGTTTCGAGATAAAACAGCGCAAGCCCGCGACCGCCGGGCGGATTGCCTTCCGGACGCGCCAACGTTAGCGCCATCTGTGAAGCAATCGCAGATGTGAACCACTTGCGCCCGTAAAGCCGAAACGTATTCGAACCTTGCTCCTGCTTCGCGACTGTCTCTGAAAGACCGACATCAGAGCCGCCAGTGAGCTCGGTCATCCACTGCCCGGCAGTCCAAAAGTCCTTTGGATCGCGCGTGATCAAGTGTGGCACGGCACGATCAATCAAAGCCTGGTTACCGGAATTCAGCAGCGTGCGTGCGGCGCCGTCGGTCATCGCGAGCGGACAACTGTAAATGTCAGTCGACGGTGTGAATAGATACGCGAGCGCACATTGATGCACGCGCGATAGACTGCCATGCTTCTGCTCGTAAGCCGTAGCCACCAGGCCGTGCTCGGCGGCGATGCCCTCAGCCCGGCGCCACAGCGGCGTCACCTCAATCTTGTCGATGCGATTTCCCCATGCGTCCCATTGCGTGAGTGTGGGCTCGTTCAGCCGGTCAGCTAGTTGCAACTCGTAAAGCTCGCCGCCGGCAAGTCGTCCCATCTCGATGAGTGATTCGTGGATGTCACTCAGAACGTCAGGAGGAAGGACGCGCGCGAGATACGAGCGCAGAACGCGATCGTCGTCATATTGATTCCTGAGAGCCGGGGCCGCCTGATTAAATAGCGTCATTTTCAACTACAGATTTACACGGATAAAGACGGATTGGTATTATGTCAGCCTTTTCCTCTTGCCCAAATAAAGAGTCTTCCTGAAAAGCAATGTCTTACGAACCCCAAGAACAAGACCTGTTTCTCAAATGCCTGCTCGAGGCCAATGTCGATGGCATCATCGCATTCGATCGCGAGTGCCGTTACACCACCTGGAACCGCGCCATGGAGCGCATCTCCGGCGTGAAGCGTGAGAACGTGCTCGGCAAATGCGCTTTCGAGCTCTTCCCCTGCCTGGTAGAAACCGGAGAAGACAAATACTACTTCGAGGCGCTCGCAGGCAAAAGCGCAGTGGGCTCGAACCGGCCTTACGTCATCGCGCAGTCAGGCCGCAACGGTTTCTTCGACGGCTACTACTCGCCACGCCATGACGAGAGCGGTGAAGTGGTCGTCGGCGTGGCGATCATTCGCGACGTGACCGAACGCAAACTCGCAGAAACAGCTCCGCCTGACGAGCATCGTCGTCTCGCCTTTCACGTCGAGAACACGCCCCTCGCCGTAATCGAATGGGATCAGCAATTCCGCGTCCTGCGCTGGTCGCCCGCCGCACGCCGGCTCTTCGGATGGAAAGCAGAAGAAGTGCTTGGCAAACACTTCAGCGATTGGGAGTTCGTTGTTCCTGAAGATATCGAAGCTGTAAACCAGGTGGGCCAGCGACAGAACCGCGGCCAGGAACATCACGGCATTTCGCGCAATCGCAATTACACGAAGCTCGGCTCGATACTTCATTGCGAGTGGTACAACTCCGCGCTTTACAACGAGCATGGCAAGCTCGTTTCAGTGCTTTCACTCGTGCTCGACGTGACAGTCGCGACGCGTATCGAAGAAGCGTTGCGCAAGTCAGAGGCGCAGTATCGTTTGTTGTTCGAATCAAACCCGCAACCGATGTGGGTCTACGATCTGACGACACTTCGCTTCCTGGCTGTGAACGATGCCGCCGTGCGCCACTACGGCTACTCGCGCGCAGAGTTTCTCGACATGTCGATCAAGGACATTCGCCCGCCGGAAGACGTGAAGCGGCTGGAGGATTACCTCACCAGTGACAGTGCGGATCTCGAGAACGCAGGTGAATGGCGACACCGGAAGAAAGACGGCACGGTCATCAATGTCGAGATCACTTCGAATCGTTTGACGTTTGGCGGCCGGGCCGCGGAGTTTGTGCTCGTCGCTGACGTCACCGAGCGCAAGAAAGCTGAAACCGCTTTGCGCATCAGTGAGGATCGTTACCGCGATCTCGTCGACAACAGCCACGAGTTGATCTGCACTCACGATCTCGAAGGACGCGTGTTATCGGTCAATCCGTGGGCCGCGCGCGTGCTGGGTTACCCGCAATACGCACTCATCGGTATAAACATTCGCGACGGGCTCCTGCCTGATTACCGCGAACAGTTTGATGAGTACATGCGCAAAGTAAAGACGGAAGGCTCGGCCGGCGGCATCATGAAAGTTCGTACCGCGACGGGCGAAACCAGGCTGTGGGAGTATTACAACACGCTCCGCACTGAAGGCGTTGAGACACCGATCGTGCGCGGCATGGCCCACGATGTGACGGAGCGGCGCCAGGCCTTGAAGCGAGAAAAAGAAGCGCGCATGGAAGCCGAAGCTGCGAACCGCGTCAAGGATGAGTTTCTCTCGACACTCTCGCACGAGCTGCGTACGCCCCTCACCGCGATCATGGGTTGGGCCGATCTGCTCCTGCACGACGAAGTCGAGCCTGAAAAAGAGCTCCAGGCAATCGAGACAATCTTTCGCAACGCCAACTCGCAATGCCAGCTAATCAACGATCTGCTCGAAGTGTCGCGCATCATCACTGGAAAGCTGCGGTTGGAGTTTGTCCCGTGTGAGCTTGACTCCGTGATCGAGGCGGCGGCTGAGAGCATCCGGCCGACGGCAGAAGCGAAAGGCGTTCGCCTGCAAGTGCTGCTCGAGCCGGGTGTTGGACCAGTGTTCGGCGATCGGGAACGTTTACAGCAGATCGTCTGGAACCTGTTGTCGAATGGCGTGAAGTTTACGCGTAAGGGCGGGCTGGTCCAGGTCACCTTGCAACGCATCAACTCGCACGTTGAGATTGTGGTGAACGACACCGGTATCGGTATCAATCCCGACTTTCTGCCGCACGTGTTCGACCGCTTCCGGCAGGCTGACGGATCGACAACGAGAATTTACGGTGGTCTGGGACTCGGGCTTGCGATTGTGCGCCATCTCGTCGAGCTGCATGGTGGCACTGCTTTGGCGGACAGCGCGGGGGACAATCAAGGCGCGAAGTTTACTGTGAGGTTGCCGGTGATGGTGGCGAACGAACACCCGTTGCCGGAGGAGTTCAAACAGCCGGCACTGGCTGAAGTTGAGGCGCGCGATCGGAAGCCGTCGTCGCTGAATGGATTGCGTGTGCTTGTTGTTGATGACGAGATCGATGCGCGCACGTTGTTGACGATGATGCTCGAGCGGTGTGGCGCGCAGGTGGTCGCTGTCGGTTCGTCGCGTGAGGGGCTTGAATCGATCGAGAATTGGCGGCCCGATGTGATGATCGCGGATATCGGGATGCCGGTCGAGGATGGTTACGGGTTGATCCGGAAGGTTCGCAAGCTGCCGAAGAAGAAGGGTGGGCAAACGCCGGCCCTCGCGCTGACGGCGTATGCGAGGACCGAGGATCGAGTGCGTGCGCTTTCCGAGGGTTACCAGGTGCACCTCGCGAAGCCCGTTGACCGGTTTGAGCTCGCGGCAGTTGTGGCTAGTCTTGGCCACAGATAACGCGGATCTTAAAAAACCGGTTTAGTCGCAGCCGGCCTTGCTCTCCCAGAGTTTTCGCCAGCGGTGGCCGTTGCCGATCGGTAGATCGTCGGCTTCGGTTGGGCCGTCGCTGCCGGCTTCGTAGACAGGCAGTTCTTTGACGTGCTGGTTGGCCCACGCTTCTTCGATCGGAGTTATTAGTCGCCATTGGGCTTCAACCTCGTCACTGCGCGTAAACAACGTCGCATCGCCACGCATCACGTCGAGCAATAACATCTCGTACGCATCCGGAGACTCGACACCAAACGCTGTCTGGTAGCAGAAATCCATGTGGACTGTGTTCGCGAGCATTTCGAAGCCGGGACGCTTGGCGCCGAACGCCACCGTGATCCCTTCATTAGGTTGAATGCGCAGCACGATCACGTTTGGCTCGAGCTCCTCGGTAGGCGTCCGCGCAAAGAGAGCCTGCGGCGTGCGTTTCAAGTGCACCGCCACTTCGGTGAGCTGGCGTGCGAGCCGTTTTCCTGTGCGCACATAAAACGGCACACCCGACCAGCGCCAGTTTGAGATGTTGAACTCAATGGCCGCGTAGGTTTCAGTTGTCGATCCGGCTGCGACGCCCTCCTCCTGCTTGTAACCCTTGACCTTCTCGCCATCGCTCGTGCCTGGTCCATATTGTGCGAGCACGGTGCGCTCGGCTACCTGTTCCGGCTTCATGCGACGAATTGATCGCAACACCTGCACTTTTTCTTCACGCACGTTATCGGCGTCGAAGGCGACGGGCGGCTCCATGGCCGTGAGTGTCAGCAGTTGCAAAAGATGGTTCGCAACCATGTCGCGCAGCGCGCCTGCTTCTTCGTAGTAACCCGCACGACTTCCCACACCGCCGGTTTCGGCCGCAGTGATCTCGACGTAATCGACATAGTTGCGATTCCAGATTGGCTCGAACATCGAGTTTCCGAAGCGAAACACGAGTATGTTTTGAACTGTGTCTTTGCCGAGGTAGTGATCGATGCGATAGATCTGGCTTTCTTTGAATACTGCGGCGACGGTGGCGTTCAACGCCTTCGCCGATTCTAGATCGCGGCCGAAAGGCTTTTCGATGATGAGGCGGCTCCAATGACCGTCTTCCTGATTGAGCCCTGCTTCGCCCAGACGCTTCACGATGTTTGAGAAGAGCGACGGCGGCGTGGCGAGATAGAAAAGATGGTTTTTGCTCGCGCCTTCAGAGGCAAGCTCTTCGAGACGCGCGGCGACTTGTCGGTACGTGTTTTGGTCGTCGAGCTCGCCTGACATGTAGTGCAGACGTTTTGAAAACTCGCGCCACGTTTCTTCGTCGAGATGAACGATCTTCTTGGACTCTTTGAGCGCTTCATGAACTTGTGATTGAAACTCGTCATCAGTCATCGGACTGCGGCCGATACCAAGAATACGCACGCTCTCGAGGCAGCCCTCATCGGTCAAGCGACACAGCGCCGGCATGAGCTTGCGCTTCGTGAGATCGCCCGTCGCGCCAAAGATCACAACCACACACGGGTCCGCATGCGGCAACTCTGGTTGTTCGAGGTGAACTGGATTCGGTTCTACAACTACTGCTGACATTTATGTACTCACTTGCATCTTTTGTAGAGGCGGCCCTCCGTGGCCGCCCCAGCGTTATCCCCTGAGACTGGGGCGGCCACGGAG
>DATHTI010000502.1:0-4145 GCA_035463335.1 Pyrinomonadaceae bacterium
GCTATCTGCATAATCGGTAACACGTAAAGCAGCGCAACATTCACCAGCAGATAGATCGCTGTGATCGTGAGCACACCGCTGAACAGCGCGCGCGGGATGTTGCGTCCCGGCTCTTTTACTTCCTCAGAGAAGTAGATCACGCCACTCCAGCCGTCATAGGTGTAAATCACAGATTGTAAGGAGACGATGATCGCCGC
Organism: Pyrinomonadaceae bacterium; assembly: GCA_035463335.1. Classification (GTDB taxonomy): domain Bacteria; phylum Acidobacteriota; class Blastocatellia; order Pyrinomonadales; family Pyrinomonadaceae; genus PSRF01. The sequence goes on from DATHTI010000502.1 coordinate 198, forward strand.
GAGTGTGATCGTAGTCGCGTGAGATTGAGTAGTTGTCGAAAACGCGCCATTACCACCAAGTAAGAACGCAGCCACGATCAAAGCAAGAAACGCGAGCGCCTTCAACAGGCTGGTGAGGTTTTGGATATTGCTGCCCCAAACGATGCCGCGCCATTGAAGGACCGCGAAGATTACCGCAACTCCAGCCGCTACTATTTTGGCGTGTTCGGCGAGCGCCGGAAACAACGCGCCTGCGAATGTGCCGATCAATAGCGACACTGCAGCCGTCGATCCGCACGACGAGATCCAGTCGCTCCAGCCGACGATGAACCCCGCGTATTCGCCGAGCGCGTAACGCGAGAACACATACTGCCCACCAGAGCGCGGCAGCATCGTGCCGAGCTCCGCGAGTGAGATCGCGCCGAGCAGTGCGTAGAGCCCGCCGGCGACCCAGACGAGCAGGAAAGGAACCGCGGAGGGAAGCTGTCCAGCGATCGTGCCCGGTGCTTTAAAGATGCCCGCACCGATCGTATTCCCGATGATTACAGCGACACCAAAGCCAACCCCCAGCACACGCAACAGATGGCCTTGTCGAGTCATAGATCCGCGTTTTAATCCGCGTTCATCCCGCGGTTAATAACTACTCACATCCCTATGCAGCAACCGGTGAAACAAATGCTCACCCGCCTCTCTTCGCACCGACAGCCGCCCCGCATCATACGCCCTCGAATTCAACCCACGCTGTACTGACTTGCATATCGCCACATCTTCATCCTGAATGCGCTGGCCCACCTCAACACTCGCCCTACGCGCTTCATCACTCATCACATCCGGAAAGTAGAAGTCAAAGATCACCTCCGTCTGGTCCACACCGCGCGGCACGACGAGGTTCGTATCCATCACACCGTCATACCAGTTGATCATGAAGTTCGGATAGATCCAGTAGTACAGCGCCCGATCACCTTTCCGGACCGCGCCCGTCTGCTCCTCCGCCCCTTCGCTAACGATCGGGCTCCACTGCAAACAATAACGCTCGCCGTTTTCGATCATGTAATTACTGTAATCGAGCACACTATCGAGGCCCTTGTGCAAATACGGCACGTGATAACCACCATCGAGATAGTTATCGACAAACACTTTCCAGTTGCAGTCGAAATGATAATGACGCCGCTCGAACCAGTGCAGTTCCTTCAACTGAAGCCCACTCACCTGCGCGACCAGATCTTCACCAAGAAACTCCTCGATCGACATCGCCACACCCTGGACCAGCTTCACAAACATCCAGTTCTCCCACTCCGCGATCTCCAGCGAAATGAGTCCATTTTTCGCGCGATCGAAATCGCACACACCGGAAAAATCCGGCGTGCCTTTAAGCTCGCCTTCGAGCGAGTAAGTCCAGCCGTGATACGGGCACCGAAGCTGTGCCGCTTTGCCTTCCGGTGCGGTCATCACAGCCGCCGCGTGATGCCGGCAAACGTTGAAGAAACCGCGCAGCTCGCCATCATTTCCGCGCACAATCACCACCGGCTCACCTGCGATGTCTGTCGTGACGTACTGGCCCGGCTCAGTTAACTGATCCGCGCGCGCCGCGAGTTGCCACGATTGCGAGAAGACGGTTGCGATCTCGTGTTCGTAGAAGTCTTTATCGATGTACCACGAGGAAGGAATCGTCGACGCGTAATCGAGCGCGAGGTTTGGGTCGTACTGCCCAATGATCTTCGTGAGTGCTGACGTCATGAAAGTAACTGTAGGGGTGGCCCTCCGTGGCCACCCCAGCCTGATTGCCGCGCTGGGGCGGCCACGGAGGGCCGCCCCTACAAAACTGGTGTTGCCGTCTTACGTTTAGGATTGAAAAACGGCGTCTTCACGACTGTCGCGCGCACGTGATGCCTGACGGCCTCGACCGTGATCTCGAATTGCAGCCGCGTACCCGGCCGTGTGTACTCGCGCCTCACAGTTGCGAGCGCAATCATCCGCTTCAACGTTGGCGACCACGTAGTAGTCGTCGCTTTACCGACCTGAATGCCTTCCTTGAACACGGGCACAGCGACTCGTGAAGCGATCGGCGAGACAGCCGGCGGCAAACCGACTTTTTCGTAGATGCTTTCAACCTGGGGCCAGTCGATCTCGAGACCAACTATCTCGCGCGCGTGGCCGTTTTTCTGCTCCTCGATCAAAGCCTGTTGGCCCACAAAACGATTCTTGTCGAGGTGAACAAGACGACCGAGACCCATCTCGTATGGCGAGTATCGCTGCTCATCGACCAGCGCTTTCTTGCTGCTGTTGAAATCGACGTCGATCAGCAACAGTCCAGCCTCGACGCGCGCGACATCGAGTGCGAGCATTCCGGCGGGATGGATGTCGAAGGCGCGGCCCGCATCCATGAGCGCGTCCCAAACGCGGATGGCTTTATCCGATTCGATCCAGATCTCGTAGCCCAAATCGCCTGTGTAGCCCGTGCGCGAAATCTCGACGGGAACGCCGGCGATCGTGCCTTTAGTAACGCGAAAATACTTGAGGTTCGCGATGTCCGCATCTTCTACGAGACTCTTCAGCAGGCGCCCGGACGTTGGACCTTGTAGAGCGAGCGCTGAGACGCTTTCGGAGATGTCTTCGATCTGCACACTCATGCCGGCGGCATTTTGAGTAAACCACCGGAGGCTCGGATCGGCAGCGGTCCAGCGGTAAGTATTCTCTTCGAGGCGCGAAACGGTGCCATCGTCGATCACTTTCCCGCGCTCGTCGCACCAGGGCGTATAGATCACCTGGCCCACCGAGACCTTTCGCATGTCGCGCGTAATAACACGATCGACGAGTCGTGTCGCATCCTTGCCTGTGAGCCTGTATTTGAAGAGAGGCGAGATATCGATCAGCGCCGCGGCATTCCGGATCGCGTTGTACTCATGCTCGTGATGTGGCTCGTAGGAGCTGACGGCATAGTAACCAGACCACTCGCGATAACTAAGACTCTCGCAAAGCGGAAATGTTCGTTCGTGAAACGCGGTTCCGATAGGCATCTTTTTATCTCGCCACAAAAAGGCGCAAAAAGCACAAATGCTTTACTTATTACTTTTGTGACTTTTGTGCCTTTTTGTGGCTGGGTCCGTGTTTGTCAGGGCGAGCGATTATAAGTATGCTAACGCGCTTGCGGCAAGCCAACAATAAATACGACATCGTAGTGATCGGAGGCGGGCATAACGGGCTGGTTAATGCCGCCTATCTCGCGCGCGCGGGGAAAAAGGTTCTCGTGCTCGAGCGCCGGCACGTGCTCGGCGGCGCGGCGGTCACGGAAGAGGTGTTTCCCGGCTTCAAGTTTTCTGTCTGCTCTTACGTCGTCTCGCTGCTTCGACCCGAGATCATTCGCGAGCTCGATCTCCCGCGCCACGGTCTCGAAATCCTTCCGCTCGACGGCACTTTCACCCCAATGCCAAACGGCGATTACCTCTGGCGCGTCAACGATCACGCACGCACGCGCCGTGAGATCGCGCGTCACTCGCGTCTCGATGCCGAGGCGTATGACGAGTACGGCAAAGCGATGATCGAGATGGCCCACTTCGTGAAACCGATCATGAGCATGACGCCGCCTGATCCGACTTCACTCGATCCCAAAGGCTGGAAGAACCTCGCCTTTCTCGGCCGCCGCTTTCAAAAACTTTCCGACGAAGACAAGTACAACCAGGTGCAGTTGATGACGATGAGCGCGGTCGACTTTCTCGATCAGTGGTTCGAGACAGACGTGCTCAAGGCGACGATGTCGGCGTCGGGAATCATCGGCACGTTTCTCGGCGTGCGTTCGCCGGGAACGGCTTACGTTCTGTTGCACCACTACATGGGCGAGATTGATGGCGCCTTTCGTTCGTGGGGATTCGCGCGCGGCGGCACGGGTGCAATTTCGAACGCCATCGGCGACGCGGCGCGTGAAGCAGGCGTGGAGATCCGCACCGAAGCAACAATCGAAAAGATCCTGCT
>DATHTI010000503.1:0-3902 GCA_035463335.1 Pyrinomonadaceae bacterium
AGTGCGTGATACGCGGTCAGGTATTGAACAGGAAACGCAGCGGCCTCGATGAAGGACAGCGAATCCGGAATGGGCATGCACGCCGCAGCGCTGACACACAAATGCTCCGCATGACAACCACCCGCTGAAACCGTCACCACACGCGCGCCCACAGGCAATCCCTCGCCAGCCTCGACCACGCCCGCCGCTTCGAGACCGGAGACGAATGGTGGCTTTGGTCCACCGGGATAAAGCCCGGCGCGCTGCATAATGTCAGCGTAGTTCAACCCACTTGCCTCGACGCGGATTCGTACCTGGCCCGGTTGCGGATCTGGATCCGGCAACTCGACGAGCTCCAGTTGGTCCACATCTCCAAAACCTTTTACTTGGACTGCTCTCATATAATCTTGTCCATCCCGTAAATCGTGTAATCCTGTTAAAAACTCACTCGTCCCTACGCTCGCTTATCCGCTCGGCAACATACTCCGCATCACGCGCAATCCCGCGCAGGTAAGGTGACGCAAACGTTCTCCCAAACCGGTATCCCAGCAGAAACACACCCGGCACACGCGTGCTCTCACATTTCGTAACCAATGGCCTGCCATCCGGATCAAGATCGACAACTTCCTTCAAATGTTCAAATGCATAAGTGAAACCAGTGGCGAACACGATCAAGTCCGGTTCGATTCGCTCGCCATTTACAAACTCGACTTCACCGCCTTTATAACTACGCACCGCAGGCATGCGCTTTATCAATCCCTTGCGAATAGCACGAATCACTGCCCGCCCGGTCATCGGCTCGGTCAAGCGGTTCGCACGCCACCCAAACAAATTGGTCGGAAGCTGCTCGGGCAGCCAGGCGAAGTAGTGAACGTCGATGCCAAAGAGCCAATGTGGAATCGCGATCAGTCTCGAGCGCAGCGACAGCCACGCACGATCGTCTTTCTGTCTTACTCGCAACCAATTCTCGAGCACTTCAGCAGCCGAGGCGCCGCCGCCTACAACGAGCAGCCGTCTTGATCCGGCAAGATCTTCCGCACGGGCATCGATGCTGTGCAGCCAGCGGTAACCTTCACTGCGAAAGTTATCCGGCAGCCGCGGCTGACTGATGATGCCGGTTGCATTGATGACGTGACTGCCACGCAGCTCATGCGTCTCACCGTCGCCTGTTCGATAACTAACCGTGAACCCGCGTGTCTCTTTTCGAATTGCAAGAACTGTGCAATCGAAGTTGACCTTCAACTCATGCTGTTGCTGGTATCGCTCCAGCTCATGCACGAGGACGCTGAACGGCAGGTAAGCCGGCGTCTCCGGCTCGGGACTCATGTCAGGCATTAACGACAAGCCCTTGGGCGACAGCAGTCTCATTTCCGGATCGACGCGCCGCAGGGCACTCGCGACCGCATTTCCCTTTTCAAGGATCACATAATCGATGTTTCGCTTGGCCAGCGTTTCGGCGGCTGCGAGACCCGCCGGACCTGCTCCAATAATGATGACGGGATCGCTGGAGCCTCGCTCACTCATACAGCGACCTGCTGCCGGTCCAGGTGCGATGCACCCAGCTCCCGGACCATAAGGTCCAACAAAACATCTGCATCCTTGGTCGACAAAGCGTTCAGACGATGAGTCAGGAAAACTTGCGCGCGTTCAGGCCACGCAAGAACTGCAACCGCAGCGCCCATGTGCAAGCAAACCGGCGTGTAGATCTGCTGATCGACGATTTGCAGTGCGCCATTTGATGCACGCGATACCTCGTCGTGGATTGTTTGCGCGTGCTCGAACCAGGCGAAGTGGCTGGTGGCGAAACCCGTCAGCTCCGGACTCGCTGCAAGACGACGAAACACTTCCCACGGCAGAAACTTCGCGGGCGCGGAAAGCGAAGGCAGCGCAAGGTGTGTTCGCTGTCGCATCGCACGGCTCATCTGTTGCTTGAGTTGCTGCGCCAGGTCTTCGAGCGGTTGCGTGGCGTCGCCATAAAGGACCAGCGGAGAAATCTGGTTACCGATACACAATTGATCGCGACCGCGTCGCAAACTGACAGGCACTTCGAGCGATATGAGCGAAGTAGTCATTGGACCACGCGAACGATTCCACGCATAAATCGCCTTCATCCACGCACCCGCACACAGCCAACCACTTAACTGCTCTCTCTCCAGATCCCTCTCAACGATTGCGATCGGCCCAGGCGCATTACTACGAACCGCAATCCTCGCGCTCCGATCGGACTGCGCCTCCCGCCTTAACCGCTGAACCTTCTCCAACGCATCTCTAACGCTTACCACCCGAGTAGTAAATCCGTTTTTAAGATCCGCGTTATCCGTGGTTACCGCTTGTCCTGCCAGCGCCCGGACCGCCTCCACACAAACTCCAAAAAACGCCTCCCCATCAACAACCGAATGATGCGCCCTGAAAGCAAACAGATTTTCCTGGTCGTTTGCGATCCACAGCAGTTGAAACGGCGGCTCGCGAAACGGATCCATAGGCCGGTTGCGCCACGCCGCCAACGCGTCACGATTCTCAGCCACACGCAGCATCTCGCTGATTCTCGGCTTACCTTCCCACGACAACCCTAACCAATCGCGGTGCAATCGTTGGCCCAGCGGCGGCCAGCGTTTCACCACGTGTGACAACATTCGTAGTACATCGTCGCGATTGATGCGTCCTTTCAGCTCCACCTCGACACCTAGCTGCATCAGCACACCGGACGATTCCTGGTACGCCACAAAGAAGGCATCGATCGCGGAAAGCGTCGTCACGATGCCTCCTTCCAACGCGCAACACGATCATTTCGCGCTTCGATCCCCGCCGCCCATTCAGCGGACGATTCCAGCATCATCATGACCAGCTCGGCCTGCATCACGCGTTCACCGTTCGCCGTAACAGTGACGGTCGTGCTGACGTTCGAGGATTGTGAACGAGAGATTGCGGCCGTTATCGCAAGTGATGCCGGCAGGAACACTGGCTGCAGGAAACGCGCGTCGCGAACCATTCCCAGGATGGCCCATCTTTCGATCTGTAACTGGGTTTTCGCGAATTCTTCCGCGAGTGGACCAGCGACCTGTGCCGCGAGCTCGAGAATGAGCGATCCGGGCAGCAGAGACTTGCCGGGAAAGTGATCTGCAAACAGCGGATGATCGGCAGGGACAACGGCGGCGCCCGTAGCGCGACCGTTCTCGGCGTCAATACTGATCGACTGCATCAGCTCGAACATTTGTTTTCCGCCAGCTTGTGGTCCACGAGGCGCGTGATTGCGCCGACGGTGCAAAAGCGCGGCAGCGTTGTCGCGTGTATGCGTGCCGGAAAAAGCTCCCGCGGCGTGTCGTAAAGCAAAGTCATTAGTCGCTCCCGGCCCACTTCGGTCAGCACTGCATCTTCGGCAAACTCCGCCTCGGCGAGATCGGCGCGCGCCAGGTGATAGATCGTTCCTTCCGGAATCTCGATTTGAAAGTGTTGCTCGATACGAAACAGCAGATCGAGCAGGTCCATCGAAGTAAAACCCAGATCGTAGAAGAACAACTGCTGCGGCTCGATGGGCTCGCTCTCCGGCAATGCAAGTGTCTGCCGAACCAGCGTCGCAACCTCCGCGGATGTGTCGCGCTTACTCAAGCCGTTACGCCTCCGTCCACGCACCACACCTGACCGGTTACGTACGAGCTCATCGGCGACGCGAGAAAGAGCACCACCGGCACGACTTCATCCGCCTCGCCCGCGCGTTTCATCGGAATCGACGCGCGCGCCTGGTCCATGTGGTCATCGAGAATGCGCGCGCTCATGCCGCCGGCGAGTAAACCCGGCGCGACGGCGTTGACCCTGATCCCGCGCGTGGCAGTCTCGCGTGCGGTGGTCCGCACAAGAGTTTCGAGTGCTGCTTTTGATGAGGCGTACGCAGCCTGACCTGCGTTCGGACGTTGCGCCGCGGTCGA
>DATHTI010000504.1:0-5611 GCA_035463335.1 Pyrinomonadaceae bacterium
CGGCGTCTGCCCCCTGCGCCGGTAATCTGCGTAATCTGCGTAATCTGTGGATAAGGAAGGAGCAGCACATCTATCTCGGCAAACATCCGCACAACGAGACCGCCCACGACTTCGCCAACGCCCGCGCGGAAAGCTACTCCCACGCCTGCAAGCAGCACGCGCGCAACACCCGCCGCTCCGCCTACCGTGCGCCTGAACACTCAGCCGATCAGGATGTTCGGCAAAGACTATTTCCGCAATCGCGAAGGCCAGCTCATCGAGTTACCGAGCGACATGACGGCCGCGGAAGCGGCGCAGCTCGAAGCCGATGCGCTCGCGTCTGAAAAGCAGCTCGGTAAAGGACCATCACCTCAGCCCGTTCCCGACGTAAAGAAACTCGATAAAAAAGAAGACAAGAAAACCCAGCTCAAAGCCCCGCCGAAAAAGAAACCCGGCAAGGGCAAAGGCAAGCGCGCGCGCAGCGGTGGCGCAGCAGCGATGATGAAAGCGGTGGGCACGAGCAAAGTCGCTCAATACCTCGCGTCGAAAGCTGCGCCCGTTGTTGCTAAAGGTTTCGCGGGCTTAAATAAACTCCGGCAAAACCAACAGACTCACGACAGCGCCGACGAAAAACGCGCGCAGTCAGAACAAGCGGTCCTGATCCCCGCCAGTGAAAACCAGTCGAAGAGTAATGCCGGTCAGGTCAACGTCGTCAGCGATCGGCCCGCGCCGAAGGTCGATGCGAATAAAGGCAAGCAAACGCTTCAGGAAACGCTGCGCGCGAATATTCCTCGCAAAGTCGAAGATGTTGACAACTTCAAGCGCGACAAGAAAGCGCAGCACACCGGCGCCGAAGTAATGAAAGTGGTCCAGGTCGACAAGAGCTCCGTCGTCTCGACCTTTCAGGACATGGGCCACACGCCGCCGCCGGCGCCGCGTGAGTTTGAACCGGAAGCGTTGCCGCCACCCGAAGCCGCGCCCGGGACCGCCGCGCTAGCGCTCGGCAAAGACGGTATCGCGCCGCTGCAAAAAGAGCACACCGACCTGTCTAAGTTCACGAAAGAAGCCGACAGCAAGCTGAAAGAAGAAGGCGTCACGCAGGAGCAGCTCGACATGGTCGATAGCGGCGACCTTGCGAGTGCAAACAAAGAAAAGAAAGGGATGGAGAAATCGGCGATAACCGAGCCGGTCGCGGTGCAGAAGTTTGCGCAGGACCAAAACAAGAAAGTCGAGACGAATCTCAAACAGGAAGAAACGAAGAAACGTTCCGAGCTGAACTCGAAACGCAAAGCGGGTCTTGGCGTCACCGGTCAGAAACAGAAAAACACGAAGAGCGCGCTCGAGAAGAAACGCGAAGAAGTCGCGACGAAGATCAACGGCATCTACACCGCCGCGCAGGACAAAGTTAAAAAGAAGCTCGCCGATCTCGAAACGGCGTCGATGAAGCGCTTTGACAGCGGGAACGCGATCGCCACGCAGCGTTTCGAGGACGACGTCAACAGCGAGCTGCGAGACTTCAAGGCCGATCGCTATTCCGGCTGGTTCGGTTGGGCCAGGAAAGTCAGAGACTGGTGGAAAGGCATGGACGACCTGCCCGCCGTCAAAGCCATCTTCGAGCGCAATCGCGAAAAGTTTGTCGGCACTATTAACAAGCTCGTCGAAGACATCACCGCCGACAACAAGAAGGTGATTCAGGAGTGCAAAGACGAGCTGCAAAAAGCGCGCACCGACATTAAAGACTACGTCGACAAGCTGGGACCGAGCCTCAAAGATATCGGCAAGAAAGCCGCCGATGAGATGAACTCGAAGCTCGACGAGATGGACAAGTTCGTCGCGAAGAAGGAAGAAGATTTACAAAACCAGCTCAAGGAAAAGCAGACCGCGGCGATCAAAGCCATCGACGAGAAGATCGAGAAGATGAAAGAGGCGATGGCCGGCGCGCTCGCGAAACTCGGCAAGTTGCTGTTGTGGGCCGCGAAGAAGTTCTTCACGTGGGCGCTCGAGAAGTTTGGATTCTCGCTGTCAGACATCGAAAACATCATCAACAAAGGTGTCGCGGTTCTGAAAGCGATCTTTACTAAGCCAATCCAGTTTGTGAAGAACCTGGTGAGCGCTGCGATCACCGGTTTCAGGAACTTCGGCAAAAACTTTGTCAAACATCTACAGGATGCCGTTTTCGACTGGCTCACCGGATCGATCGAAGGCTTCACTCTTCCGACAACATGGGACTTCAAAGGAATTATCGGCATCGCGCTACAGATGATCGGTATCTCTTACGCGAATATCCGGCGTCACATGGTGTCGGTGATGACGGAACCGGTCGTCGCCGGACTCGAAAAGAGTTTCACGCTCGTGAAGGCGTTGGTCACCGAAGGTCCGATGGCTGCATGGGACCAACTGAAAGAGATGGCTTCCACCATCAAGGACGCGTTCGTTGAGGCAGTCAAAGATTTTATCAAGCAGAAGATCGTGGAGCAGGCCATTCAGTGGATCGTCGGTATCTTCGTTCCCGGCGCCGGAATTATCAAAGCGATCATCGGCATCTACGACACGATCGTGTTCTTTATCAAGAAAGCAAAAGACATTATCAAGATGATCGGCAGCTTTCTGGGCTCGGTTTCCGAGATCGCAGCGGGAAACATTGGCGCCGCCGCGGAAGCGATGGAACAAGGTCTTGCGCGCGGGTTGTTGCTGGTGGTGAATTTCCTCGCCGCTTTGCTACGCCTCGGTGGCGTTACTGCAAAAGTTCGTGCCGCGCTTCAGAGCATACGCACGAAAGTGGACGACGTGTTGCTGAAAATCGCGAAATGGATCGCGACGAAGGCGAAGGCATTGATCAGCAGAGGCGTCAGTGTCGTCAAGACTGGAGCTACAGCGCTAGTGACGTGGTGGAAGGCGCGTAAGAGCTTCAAGATTGGCAAGGAGCCTCACGAGCTGTACATGGAGGGCGAGCAAAAAAACGCGAAGTTGTTTGTAAAGAGCACGCCACAGATTCTCGAAAGCGTGCTTCCCAAACTCCGCAGGGGAAATCCAAAAGGTGCGAAGCTAAAAGCAATCGAGACAATCGAACTTCACGCGAAGAAGATCAACAAATTAAAGGATGAAAAAGGCGACAGCTTCGGCCAGGCCGCTGGTGAAGAGATCATGAAGTCGCTCACGATCATTGCTGCGAACTTCCCCACTGCTGGTCTTAGCGCTATTCCCAAGTCAGACGTGCACTTCGGTACGAAGAGTGTTTCCGGCGATCTGGTTGGAAGCGAGATGGTCGCGAACCGGCTGAGTATGGATCCTGCTGGTCTCGCCGGTAGCGCGCCGCACCAGGAGACTAAGCTCTGGCTCGCCGTCAATCAACGCCCTTATGAATATATTCGCGGGCACCTGCTTAATCATCATGTGCATGGACCAGGCGAAAATAGAAACCTTGTGCCAATCACTGGCTCCTGCAACACCACGATGGAAAAGCAGGCGGAGCACGTCATCAAAAAAGCCGTGATTGGTGAGGGCAAGGTGGTTAAATTCACAGTCACCGCTAAGGGCAAACAGGGCGCGCGCAAGCACATTCCGCTGGAGAGTGAACTTCCCGAGAAGGTTGTGATGAACGCCGTCGAGCTCGAGGAGGGCAGTGATGGCACCTGGAAAACTGAAGGCACTTCGCTGCTCAAGGACAAGGAGATTCCAAACACGCTGCCGCCGGACCTCCCGATCGGGACCGTGCGAGTGGAGGTAAACCTGAGCACGGCGCGTCGGGCTGAGATCGAAACGATTCCGGGCATTGGACCAGTGCTCGCCGATCGGATCGTGAAACTCAGAAACAAACTGGGTCGTCCATTTCACACTTACGACGATTTGAGTGGTGCGGATGGTATCGGCGCGGAGACGGTTAATAAGTTGAGAGACGATAAGTGGGTCAGGCTGTATTAAAAACCGGTAATGCTGCGCCGCAGACCCGGACGGTTGTTCCGCCCGCGCGGAAAACCGTGCCACAAAATGGCGCAAAGAGACCCACAAAAGCCACCAAAAATCACTTTGCGCGTTTGGTGCGTTCTCCTGGCGCCACCAATAATCCTTCCACGCACGTCAGCGTCACTTTCAATAAGCACCAACCACGGAATGCTCTGATTCAGGCAGTCCAGCCACCGGCTGACATCGCGCCGCCAACAGTTACTCTCGGCCGTCCGGCGAGCCAGGTTGTTAAAGATCAAACACTCAAGAAACTCGAATCAACAACAGTCACGAGCTCGGGCGCGCCGCTGCCTGTCGCGGTCAAGAGCCCGCTGACGCATAGCTTCTCGATCGATCTCACACCGATTCGCGTCCACACCGACGCGCACGCGCAGCTCACCGTCAGGAGTTTCAACACCCGCGCATTTGCTTACGGGCACCACATCTTTCTTGGACCAGGCGAGTCGCCGAGTGACTTGCGCCTCATGGCTCACGAAGTCGCGCATGTGGTCCAGCAAAGCCGTGGCGCAGTAATACAAAATTTCACTCCGGGCGGGCGTGGTGATGCACTCGAGCTGGAAGCCGAGCGTGCTTCCGCGGCAGCGGTGCGTGGCGAGAAGTTCAACGTGCAACAGCGCACGTCGCCACGACCTCAGGGGCTCCTCGGTATCGATATCAGCATACCGGACCCGCTCGAGTGGCTCGCCGGCAAAGCAAACAACATCCCGGGCTTCCGCATGTTGACGATCGTGCTCGGCGTGAACCCGATCAACATGAGCCCGGTCGATCGCAGCGCTGCCAACATCCTGCGCGCACTGATCGAAATCATGCCCGGCGGCGCGCTGATCACGCAGGCACTCGACAACAACGGCGTGTTCGACAAGGCCGGCGCATTCGTCGAAGAACAGATCAACGCGCTCGGCCTTACCGGCTCAATGATCAAGTCTGCGGTCACTCAATTCATCGGCACTCTCAATCTACCAGGCGACTTGCTGAATCCGGGCTCTGCCTGGGCACGCGCCGAACGGATCTTCACGGCGCCAATCGATCAGATAAAGAATACTGCCGTCAATCTCGTCACCGGCATCATCGAGATCGTCAAAGACGCGATTCTCAAACCGATCGCGAAGCTTGCAGAAGGCACTGAAGGCTACAACCTGCTGAAGGGTGTGCTCGGTAAAGATCCAATCACGGGCGAATCGGTCGATCGCAGTGCTGAAACATTACTTGGACCACTACTTAAGATGATTGGTCTGGGTGATGTTTGGCAGAAGATGCAGGAGGCAAACGCGATTGACCGGTGTTGGCAGTGGTTCCAGAGCACACTGTCGCAACTCATCGGTTTCGTCAGCGAGATCCCAACGCTGTTTCTCACCGCATTCAAGTCGCTCACGCTCGAAGACATCATTCTCGTTCCCAAAGCCTTTGCGAAACTTGCGGCCGTGTTCGGCGGCTTCATGGGCAAGTTTGTGAGTTGGGGCGTCGACGCGATGTTCAAGTTGCTCGAAATCGTGTTCGACGTGGTGAGCCCCGGCGCACTTGGTTACGTGAAGAAGACGGGCTCGGCGATGAAGAGCATCTTCCAGGACCCGTTGCCGTTCGTCGGCAACCTTGTGAAAGCGGCCAAGCTCGGCTTTACAAACTTCGGCGCGAACTTCCTCACGCATCTTAAGAAGGGACTTATTGACTG
>DATHTI010000505.1:0-15486 GCA_035463335.1 Pyrinomonadaceae bacterium
CCGGACTGTACTCCGCGCTCAATACCGGTTTCGGATATGTTCCGCCGATCGTACTTACCTGCACAAATCGAGCAGCATCCCAGACTCGCACGGTCGCGTCGTAACCGGCCGTAACGATGAACTTCCCATCAGGACTAAACGATGCACTGTTTACGCTCCCGTTATGACCGCGCAGCTCGCCGCGACTCGCGCCAGTGGCTGCATCCCAGATTCGCGCGGTCCCATCAACGCTCGCCGTCACCACAAATCGACCATCTGCACTAAACGCAACACTGTTGATGTCTCCGTTATGCCCTTCGAGCCTCACACTATCCACGTCCGGTATTCTGGGTTTCTTCTCCGCGGATGCGGGCAGCGCGTCGCTGTAAAGAAATTCTGATCGCATAGAATCTACGAACGCACGCAACGCATCGATGTTGTAAATCACTCCCTCCGCGCCTTTCGTCGTTGCGATTGATTGCCCATCGGGACTGAACCTCGCATTCGCAACCTTTGCGCTGCGATCGACCAGAAAATTAAATGGAATAACACGCTGAAACCCGATTCCATCGAGCCATAGCTTTCCGTCGCGCGTCGTTCCCGCCAGCTCCGAGCCGTTCGGACTACAAGCAATGCTCGTAACCGCGGCCGAGTGCTCCAGCGATTCAATCGTTTGGTTCGCAGCGCCCTCACCGGGATGAAAAGGCCACAAGCGCGCCGTTTGATCGTCACTCGCCGTAACCATGAACTTACCATCCGAGCTGAATGCGATACTGTTCACGGCCTGCGAATGTCCGCGAAACTGCGTGATCGGTTTTCCGTCAAGAGCATCCCACACGCGCACCGAATTATCGGCGCTGGCCGTCACCACAAACTTCCCATTGGGACTAAAGAATGCTCCAGCGAGCGCTTTTGAGTGTCCTTTCAACTCCTGGACGAGCTGACCGTCGACTGTCCAAAGCCGCGCTGTGCTGTCGCCACTGCTCGTCACGATCGCATTGCCATCAGGACTGAAATTGACTCCGGCAATGTAGTCCTGATGCCCACGAAGCGTGGACTTTATCTTCCCCGTGGCAACGTCCCAGACGGTCGCGGGGTAATCGCCTTCAGGCAGGGCGCCGAACTCCGTGCCGTGGCCACCTTCGGTGACGATTAGCTTTCCATCCGGACTGAATGCAAGTGCGGCCACTGTTCCACTCAGCCCGTGCAGTATCTTTCCTTCGTCACTGTTGACACTCCAGATCCTCGCTGTTTGGTCAGCAGCCTCGGTCGCGAAGTGAATGTTATCCGGACTGAAAGTGACTTCAGCGATTGGACCAGTGTGGCCGCTCAGCACGTTGACTGGTTCACCCGTTTGCGGCGTCCACAGGCGAACAGTGGCATCGTCGCTCACGCTGACAAGATACTTTCCATCAGGACTGAACATGGCGCGGTGCACCTGGGCCGTGTGACCTTTGAGCTCGCGCAGCGGCGCTCCGCTGGCGCCGTCCCAAAGTCTGACTATGCTGTCTGTTCCCGCAGTCGCAATCAACTTACCGTCCGGACTAAACTTCGCAGAGTTGCTGGGCACGTTTTCACTCAACTCTTTCAGGATCTTCTTCGTGGCGGCATCCCACAATCTGACTTTCCCATCTCTCGTGCGCGTGACGATAAACTGTCCGTTCTTACTAAACTCGGCGTTCGCCACGTTCGCACCATGATTTTTCAGCGCCCCTCCGACATCCGACAAGGAAAGCAGTCCCGCGCGAATCACATTTCTCGCTTCTTCCGTGTCGGCATATTGTTCGAGCGCTTCTTTCCCGAGTAACACGCTCAGCTCTGCATCGGCTGCGAGCGCCATACCGGCCCTGATCGCGAGGAGCCGCGACTTGGCCCTCCGCTCTGCTAATGAAGCAGCATTGCCTTTTTTCCACGCGTAAATCGCCATGACGAGAAAGATCACGGCCGCAATGCCGCAGATAGCGATTACGAGGCCCAACAACTTTATACGTTTCTTCTGCGCGCCCGCGCGGCTTGCGTCAACAAGCGTCCGCAGCGACGGACTCGCAAGATTGTTGCTTACGAGTCGTTGTGCTTCGAGCAGCTCCTCGGCCTCGAGCACTTTGCTGCCCGGCTGCCATTTGGAGGCTTTTGCCTCGAGTCGCAGTCGAACCTGCTCGTTGCGTGATTGATTGGCGAGCCACTTGTCGTTGGACCTCCGGATCGGCTCTATAAAGCGATCGTGCGCGAGCTCGTACCAGCGAACATTCGTTCCTTTCCACTCGCCCTTGATGAGATGCATCGCCTCGAGCTTGTCGACCACCGCGTTGAACATGCCGCCGGTGGTGTCCTTCCCCCTGTTGAGCGGCGCGCGCGTGCCTTCAGGCGTGATCAACGTGTCGCCAAACCAGCGTCGCAGTGTCTCTTCCTTCACACTCTCTGATTTTGCGACGCTCCTGATCGATCGCTCGTAAAAATTGGATAACGCCTCACTTACATCTCCGTACTTTTGCAAGTGCTTTGCAGTGATAACTGTCTCTACCGGCGTGAGGGCATGCCACAAACTCTGGCAGACGACTTGTAGCTGCACCGGCTCGACGTAAAGTCCCATCGTCTGCGTGCCGGTAATACTCTGAGCCGGCATTCGTAGCAGGTTCTTGACGAGCTGTTCAGCGACTCCGGGCGCGTAACTGCGATTAGTTTTTTCAAGTGGCGCGGTGATCGCTGTCAAAGCTTTCTTTTCTCGCAAGTGCTCGAGGCGAAAACGCGTCCGCAGTTTTTCCGGCAGCAAGTGCAGGTAAGGGTCCAACTCAGCGATGTAGTCTTCTCGCATGCAAAAGATCACACGCAACAGCGGATTACCGCGCAGGCCCTTCTTCGAATTTCCTTCCAGCGCCTCGCCGATCTGTCTGAAGAAGTCTTCTCGATCAGCCCATCGCCCGGGATAGGACGTAAACAGTTCTTCAAACTGATCGAAGACCATGACGGTTGGCGCCGGTTCACCATACTCATTGGTGTGCTGGCCACACTGGGCGACAAACTCATGAACCGTCATCGCCATGTTCGTCTTCGTAACGTCAAACTGGCCACAGCTCATGAGCGCATTCAACACAAAGATATTTGTGTTCTTCCCGATCTTGAGATTGGCTGGAAGCTGGCCCTGCACGCGCATCGGCGGCAGAACGTGGAAACTCTCTTCCTCTTCCAACTTGGGAATCAGCTTGGCATGCAACAGCGAGGTTTTTCCGGCGCCCGACTGCGAATACAGGAGCACAGCCGAGTGCGCAGTGATGATCGACACCAGCTCATCGGATTCTTCGTCGCGCCCAAAGAAGAACTGCCGCTGGTCCTTGCTGAACGAGCGTGGTCCAGGGTATGGCTCGACCGGGGTCGGTTGGATATCCACCGGAGGAATTGTTAGAACGTCAGGTTGCATAGCCGGATTTCTGCCAGTTCTCTCCTAGCATCTGCACAAACTTCTGCGTCGTTTCCCAGCTTACGCGAATGTCGGGACTCCTGGACTCGAAATACTTATCGAAAAACGCCTGGGCACGCTGTTTCAGATCATCATCCGACGCACTTGGTGAGAGTTGGACCGCAACATGCGTCTTGCTCGTGCTGTTCTTCAAATAGCCGGCGAGGAAATGAAACAGGATACGGAAGTCCCAGTCTTCGAGACTATAACCCAGCAGCATGAGCGATGTTCCGGTAATCGCCTGTTGAATACGTTTCGGGATCAGCTCATGGTCCTTTGAGACGTTGATCAGAAACTGAAAATAGTCGTCTTCCGACAGGATCATCGACTGCTGCGTTTGCGTGTAGCCATACAAGTGAAAGACGCTCGGGTTTGCGACGTTCGGTTGAAAACCTTCATCGGCAAGCGGCGACGTGTCTTCAATTGATTTTACCCACTTGCAAAGATCTCGTTTGACGTCGCGATGATTTTTGAGCAGCGCCTGCTCCATCATGTCGTCGTAATTGGTGGTGACGTAGATCGGTAGTGGCAGTTTTGCGAGTATGTTGTAAGGCTCGTTTGGATCGTCGAAGTTGGGCAGCGGGAGCTTGCCTAATTCCTCGACATACTTGCCGGAAGCGTATTCAGCATCGCCGTAAACGACATTGACGAAACGCGCGACGCGGGCTACATCAGCACCATCGGCAAACGGGTAGTGGTAATCAGCGGCCCATTTTTTGGCCACGGCGCTGCGCAGCGAAGGACCTTCGGAATAGACACCCGCACCCAGAAAAGGCGTACACCTCCCGTCTTTGATCCTCTTCATGAGTACTTCCCAATCGGTGTCCTGCATCCGCTTGACGCCCATTGTTACCTCGCGATTAGGTTGCGTATCCGGCCTGCTGCCAGCGAGTCCAAAGCTCTGCGACGAACTCTCTGGCGGTGCCCCAGTAAACGCGTACGTCGATGTTGGCGTAATACTTCGTCAGATAATCCTGCGTCTTGTCTTTTACTTCGTCAGTACCCGACGGCGCGCGCATGACTGCCACGTTGAGTCGTGACACTGAGCCTTCGGACAGTCGATCGAAACTTCGCAACAGCACACGGAAGTTCCAGTCTGAGATTCGATAACCGATGAACATCAATGACGAATTGCTAAGAGCGCGCGCAATCGGCGCGGGAATGAGATTTGGATCCGCCGAGATGTTCACCAGAAAATCCATGTAGTCGTCTTCTGTCAGGACCAGGGAGTCGGCGATGGGAACGTGGCCGTGCAGGTGAAAAACGACTGGGTTCGCGACTGTCGGTTTGTATGTGGGATCTTTTTCGAGAATGGTCGGATTGTCTCCGACGTAGTCTTTCACGGCGCGGTTCCACTGGCACAGAATGCGATTTGGTTGACGATGATGACGAGCGAGCGCTTTGACCATGAAGTCGTCGTAGTTCGTGGTCACGTACACGGGCAGGTTCAAGTTTGCGAGCACGCGATGAGGCTCGGTCGGATCGTTGAAGTCCGGCTCTTTGGCGTCCTGAAACATCTCGACGATCAGGTCCTTGGGAAAGACTGCGTCGGAATATTTCAGCGCGAGGAATTGTGAGACTGCGATGAGGTTTGAGCGGTCCTCCATCGGGTATTCATACTTCTCGGCCCATTGTTTGGCGATGTCGCCACCGAGCGGCAGCACACCGGCGGAGGCACCGGCTCCGAGAAAAGGCGTGCAGCGGCCCTGCTTGATTCTCCGCAGCAGCACGTCCCAATCTTCGTTGGTCAAAAGTTTTGACATTTGTGGATCATAGCCACAAAAGGCACAAAAAGCACAAAAAATTTAATGCGCCTCCGAATGAGTGTTCGTACTTTTTGTGGCTAGTTTTGAATTAGATACTTGTCGTAGCCGGCGCGGACCAACTCTTCGAACGCGCCCCACACTTCGTCCGGAATGTCCTGCGCGATCTGGTACCCGCGATCCGGATAGACTTTGATTCGTTGTAGATCACCGACCATTATGCCAACGACATCGGCGGCGGAGAGTGCCCGGTTCGCATAATGATCCACATACTCACGAAACGAAACCTGCGGCGACGTGACGACTACCTCTTTCTCTGGCCAGAGCTTGCGAAACGTGGCGAACGCGCGCCGTTCCATGTAAGGCTTCTGCACGACGATAAACGTTTGCAGATCGAGACCACGTTCAGCCAGCAGTCGCTTTGTGAACACGATGTTCTCGCCCGTGTTGGTCGACTGTGTTTCGATCAGAATGCTTTCGCGAGGCACACCCAGATCGATCGCGATGCGCGCAAACCGCTCAGCCTCGGGTTCGCTCCAGAGGGTTCTGGTAATCGATCCGTTGTTCCCTGAGAAGATCACGAGCGGCGCCCAGCCTTCGTGAAAGAGCTGTGCGGCCCGTTCCGCCACTCTCTCATCGTGACTGCAAAGCACGAGGATCGCATCCGCAGGTGCGATCTGGTGCTTCATTAAATGGTAATTCCAAAGTATTTCCGCGAGGGCGTAGGTCTGCTGGTCCATGTACTAACTGTTTATCTTTTATGCCTTTGTGCCTTTTTGTGGCCTGCCAGAAACTTCTTCACGTCGCTACGCGAGCGAAGCCAAATGATCTCTTTGCCGGCGCGATCACCAGCACCCTTTGCATAAACCTTGAGCTTTGTCTTTTCTACTTTTGTGGCTCCTGGCCACGGAGGGCCGAACCTACATTTACCTCAACGCAGCTTCATGCCTTTTGGAGGCAAAGCTCACCTGCGTTAATCTGTGACAGATCGCAACGAAAGGAACCAGAATGGCGCCCACACTCTACCGGATCATTCTCCAAGTCGACAATCTCGACAACACGGGCAAGTAGTATTTTATGAGCATGACCCCAACGTATCAGGCGGCGAACACAGCAGCTCCCCTCGTTGAAGAACACTTTGCACGTCATCTCGCCGAAGCGCGGCGCATGGGTGAAGACGGCCTCGCGCCTCAACCCGACGCACATTCGATCGCAGCGATCATCAACGCGACTTTTTGGGCCAGCTTTCGACCGGAAGAAGGCCGTTTTCCCAAGATCTCCATTGCCTATCTTCCGCCGGAACAAGCCGGACAGCCGATGGTTTTCGAGCATCCGCTGCCGTTGACTCCCGGTGTGCTTACCAAACTCGCGCCCGCTGTCGAGCGTCCGGAGATCCATCTCGGCGTCTGGAATCACGGCGACGAGCTGAGGGTTTGGGGGACGACGCGAACCATTCCGAGCTTCTGTTTTGTTCTCGAAGACATTGAGCCTGGTTTGCTCGTCGTCAAACATCGCCGTCTCGATGGTTTCGGAAAGTATGCGAACGTCGCGGTGCTCAAAGGCGAGCAGGTGAAGGTCATCGATGAGAAAGGCACGAGCCTGCCTGACTGTCCGGCACTGCTGCGAGCGTTGTTGGCATTCACTGCCGCCGCGACGAATGGACCACATCACTCGCTGAATATCCTCGTTCAGCTAAGCGCGTCGATGCGCGCGCACGGGCACGGCGGCATACTTCTCGTTGTGCCTTCGGAGACCAATCGCTGGCGTGAGTCCATTGCGCAGCCGATTATGTACTCGATTACACCTGCGTTCTCGGCGCTTTCGGACCTCGTGCGTCATGAAGTCGCGGAGGAGCACGAAGATCGCCGGCCGTGGGAGAGCGCACTGCGGCGGGCCGTCGATACGATTGGTGGAATGACTGCGGTTGATGGCGCGACCGTGATTAACGATCAGTACGAGGTCCTCGCGTTTGGTGCGAAGATTCGTCGAAAGGAAGCAAGTCTGCCGGTTGATAAGTGGGTGATTACGGAGCCTGTGGTCGGGAACCTTCCGATTGTGGTCCAACCGACCGAGCATGGCGGGACCAGACATCTCTCGGCCGCGCAGTTTGTTTACGATCAGCGGGACGCGCTCGCGTTAGTCGCGTCGCAGGACGGAAAGTTCACGGTCTTCGCGTGGTCGCCGTGTGAAGAGATGGTCCACGCCCACCGCGTCGAATCCCTGCTGATGTAATCCGCGTAATCTGTGCAATCTGTGTTCTAAGGTGTGAAGACGCGGCGAAAGATTATTCCGGAGAAGTTCAACCGCATCGCGCGTCCATCGACAATCGACTCGAAACTCAACCAATCCGGTCCCTCCGGATCGCCGATCCCAAACTTACCATCGCCTCGCGGCACGAGCGGCTGAACACCTTCAACGAAGAGCTGTCCCTTCCGCATCACGATACGCATATCGCCGTACCACGGACTGTCGTGGTTGTAGTGACCAACAAAACCTTCCCACTCTTTCTTCGTCTCGAAAGTCTTCGGGCCGGTGTACTTCTCGCCGAGGTACCAGCTCGCGCCGTGATACGCCTGCGTCACCTGCTGGTTTTCACGCACGAACCCGAGCACAAACCTATCCAGATCCGGATGCTTCACGATGAAGCGATCGCCGCCGGAGCGCTCGAGTGTAATGCGACGATTGTTGTATACGAGAACGAGCTTGCTTGCTTCGGCCACAAGCTCGAGTTTCTTTCCATCGAGCGAAGTGTAAGTACCAACGTAATCCGCAGCGTTCTTTATCTCAGCGGGCGAAGGCGGCGGTGCAGGCGCATCCGGCAGCGGCTTCCGGTCTGCCGACGCGTTGAAAAGCTCGACCGCATACTTCGTCACAGCCACTGGTCGATAACCACGCAGGTTCGCATTCACTGACGCAAACGCACCGATGTTTCCAGTGATGTCAACATCGATCGATGAGCTGAAAGCGACCATGCCACCGGTGTGTCGCAGGCGCGTGTGACCACCGATGTCGCTCACCCACAGTCCATAACCATACGACGCAGGCTCGCCACGATACGGCGAGTCGATCGCAGGTTTCGTGAACAACGCGAAACTCTCTTCCGAGATCAACCGGCCCTTGGGCAGCGCGCCGCGATTGATCAACATGCGAATGTATTTCGCCATGTCGGCGGGAGTTGACGCGACACTACCGGCAGCGATATCGACTTCGATCCACTGCGCCTCAGCGAGTGGACCATTAAGCGGAAACGGCTTGCCTTCCTGGAGCGGCTCGTAACCGATCGCCATCTGCTTGCGAAGATCGTTGATAATTATTGGCGAGCTTGCAGTCATTCCGAGCGGCTCGAGCAGTCGCACGCGCATCGACTCGGCGAAAGATCGCTTGTCGATCGCTTCGATCAGGAAACCGAGGATGTTGTAGCCCGTGTTGGAATAAAGAAAACGCTTGCCGGGTTCGTATGCGGTCCAAAGCTCACCGAGCAGTGCATCGAGCAGGAGAGGCGCGCCGGGCAGTCCGGCGGTATGAGTCAAAATATGATGGGTCGTGATTGCTGCGAATTTGGAGTTGATCTTCAACCACGGCAGATACTCGACGACGGGCTTGTTGAGATCGAGTTTTCCCTCGTCGCGTAATTGCATGAGGGTGAGGCCCACGAACGACTTCGAGACCGATCCGATCTCAAACATCGTCTCGGGCACGACACGTGAGCCGGCTTTCATATCGGCGTAACCGTAAGTGGACACTCTGATCAAGCCGTCGCGGTTTGCGAGGGCGAGGGTCATTCCGGGCGCGCCCGTCTCACGCATGTGCCGCGTAATAAATTCATCCAGCCGCGCGAACAACGGTTGCACCGCCGCTGCCTGGGCCAACGCGCGCGCCGGCACAAACGAGTGCAAAAGCGTCACCGCCACCGCCGACTTCGCGCTACTCGATAGAAACTGTCTCCGTGAAATGTTCATACAGATCCGTCTTTAATCCGTTTCATCTGTGGTTAATGTTTCGTCAAACCAAGGCTTTTCGCCAACTCTACAAAACGTGCTTCATCTCGCAAATTCTTGAACACTGGATCGACCTTAATGAACGGCAACCAGTTGAACCGCTCGTCACGCGACTTTTCGAGCCAGTCGAGCGCGAGCTTGCGCTCGTCCATCCCCGCATAAACCACCGCAGTTTGAAATGGCGAAACGTACTGCCGCTTTGCTAGCTCCTGAAGCCTCGCGATCACCTTCTCCGCCTCCGCTCGTTTCCCCGCGCGCGCCTGCGTATGGCCCAACGCAGTCAATGCCGTTACGTTATCAGGCGATTGCTTCAATGCGAGCTTGAATTCATTGATCGCTTCGTCTAGCTTGCCTTCAGCCTCGAGCACGAGTCCCAGCTCATAATGCGCACGTACAAAGCCCGGATCCGTTTCTATGAGTTTTAGCGACTCCTTGCGAGCTTCGTCAAGCCGCCCTGCATAATACAAGCCGCGGATGTAGTCGCTGTAAATCGTAAGCGAGAACGGCTCGAGTTCGTGCGCCGTCTTCGCCTCGACCACTGCTTCATTCAATCTGCCACTCGCGGCGAGGTAGCTCGCGTACCACTGGTGCGCAGTGGCGTAATTCGGATTGAGCGCGATCGCCTTCTTGAAATGCTCCTCCGCCTCGGCCCACTTCAGGTGATAACGATACGTAACAAAACCGAGCGCGGTATGAGCTTCAGCGAGGCTCTCGTTGATCGACAACGCCTTGCGTGAAGCAGCTTCAGCCTTGGGGAAAGATTCGTCAGCAGAAGCAACGTTGTAGACGTTGAGCAGCAGGTAACAATCGGCGAGTCCCGCATAAGCGAGCGCATAGTCCTGATCACGCTGTATAGCTTTGCCGAAATAATCGATGCCATTTTGCAGTCCTTCGACCGTTCGCTTGTTCCAGTTGTAACGACCCTGGAGGTAAAGTCGATATGCCTCGGAATCAGGCGAGTAATTTCGCGTCAACTGCGCGTGGTCCATGTTGTCCGCGCGCGAGCGTAATCTTTGCGACACGTCGCGTGAGATCTGTTGCGGCAGGGCCACCACTTCCGAAACTTTTCGACTGTAGCGCTCGCCCCAGATGTGACTGTCGTCGCGCACGTCGATTAATTCCACGCTAACAGAAAGATCGTCGCCCGCTTGCGAGATCGTGCCTGATAACAACGCATGAACGCCGAGCTCGCGGCCGATCTTCTTCGGATCGTTCTCGCGGCCTTTGTAGTGAAAGACTGTGCTGCTCGACTTCACTTTCAGGTTCGGCATTCTCGAAAGGCTGTCGATCAGGCTTTCGGTAATGCCGTCAGATAGGTATTCGGTGTTGGGATCGCTGTTGGTGAACGGCAAGACTGCGAGTGAGTTGATCGTGGAGTCGGCTTCCGCCGGACGATTGCTGCGAAACGCTATCATAGCCAGCGCCACGATCACGAGCGCTACCACGGCGGCGGCGGTGATCTTGCGCGGCGTGGTCCAGATCGCGGTTGCCGGCATCAGGCGCGGGGCGACGGTGGTCCTGGGAGCATCGGTCAACGTGTTGCCGGCGCTCGCGTCGAGGTCAATCTCGCGCAGCACTTCCTGAAGATCGCTGCGCATGTTCTCGATTTTTTGATAACGATCCTCGGGCGCCTTCGCGAGTGCTTTATCGAGTATCTCCTGAATGCGACGCAGCGCCGGTGAGTCTTCACCTCTCGCTTCAACGATCGGCTTCGGCTTGTGATAGACGACGGCATAACGCACGTCGAGCGCAGTCTTGCCGCGAAAAGGCCACGTGCCCGCGAGCATCTCGTAAAGCAACACGCCCGTGGAAAAGATGTCCGCCCGATGATCGGCTTTCAAGCCCTGCGCCTGTTCGGGCGCCGCGTACGTCGATGTTCCATAAGGCACGCCGACTTCCGTCAGTTGCGGGTCACTCGATACTGAATGCGGGCTCTCGATCAATTTGGCGAGACCGAAGTCGAGTACTTTCACCGTGCCGGAGCGCGTCACCATCACGTTGCGCGCCTTGATGTCACGATGCACGATGCCGCGACTGTGCGCGGCTGCGAGCGCGTCAGTCACCTGGATCGTAATCGAGAGCGCGCTGCGCAGGTCGAGTGGTTTGCCGTCGACGATCTCGCGCACGTTGCGCCCTTCGACGTACTGCATCGCAATAAACTGCACGTCCGCGGCTTCATGCAGACCGAAGATCGTGCAGATGTTCGGATGATCGAGCGAAGACGCAAGCTTGGCTTCGCGTTCGAAACGAACGAGGTTGGAAGGGCTGTCAGTGAGATCGGGCGGGAGAACTTTTATGACTGCGGGCCGGTCGAGCGTCGTATCGACGACCTTGTAAACAGTGCCCTGTCCACCTTCACCGATTTTTTCGACGACGCGATAATGGAGGAGGAGTTGCCCGAGCATAGGAGAATGGGGGATCGATCCGGCGCGGGCGTATTCTGGACAGGATTCGCGGAATTTACAAGAGGCAGCCACTTGTTTGTGCGGGTTCTCGCGGTTGATTGCGGAATGCTGGTTGTTAAACGCTCAACAATTAGAACGGCGGCAATAACAACTGGCCCACCAACGAGTATCCGGCGTTTTTGAACATTTGCATTTCTACCGCAGCGAATCCCGCTTCCGCACTTTTTACCAATACCGGCTGAGCCGCTCGAATCGCGCCATTCCCCCACGGAATATTGGCTCCTCCAAAGGTATATGAAGCAGTGTCGAAACGAGCAATGAAAAAGCGTGGCGTAGCAACGACCGAGGGCTGGAGACCATTGCGCAAAGGCTGGTGCGCCGGCGTAAAGAACGCGGCCTGACCCAGGCACAGATGGCCAAACGGTTGGGAGTGTCGCAGCCGGTCGTCTCCGACTATGAGCGCGGCGGCTTACGATTACATGGTGAGTTGATTTTGAAAGTGGCCGAGATATTGGATGTGTCGGCGAATGAGTTACTGGGACTGGACACCAAAGCAGCGCCGAAGAAACGCGGCCCGCAATCTCAACTGGAAAAGCAAATGGCCGCAATCGCCACACTACCGCGAAAGGAACAGCAGCAGCTTTGGCCGTGGTCGAAGCCTTCATCTCACAGCACGCCACATCGTGAAATTCACTCACGATTCGATTTCAACTAGATAGAACGCTGGATAAGGTTCTGCTAGATCGCGAATTTGTTCCAGATCACGAACCGTTCTATTAGTTTCCTACACGCCGCGATTACATCGTTTTTATAGGAGGCTTCTGCTTCTGCGATTTCCGCATCTTTTCGCTTGAGGGCCTCCGCACTCCAGTTCTTGCGCTCTATGTCGACGGGAAGGTGATCAGTTTCTGTATCGACCGCATCGAACATAATAAAGTCTTCATGACGACCATCGAACAATTCCAATCCTAATGCACTTAGGCGCCGAGACGCGGCAATGATGCCGATCTCCTCAGCCAATGTCGCCTCACAGATGGCCACAATCTTGCCCCGAATGTAATACTCTTCGTTCTTCATTTCTTTATTTCACTATTAGTTTCACTGGATCTTAGTCTTGAACTCCACAACCTTACCGGTCGGACTGTGCTGGTAGGCGTGAGTCTCATACGTCAGTCCGTCGGCGGCTTTGTCGTTTCCAACTAGAACCTTCGCCCATTCCCCAGCTTTACCACCATACTGAGCAGCAAGCCGTGGAGCATCGTTCAAGACCCTGGAGCCTGCGTGCCACCGCTTGTTCTTATTGCAACCGTTCCGGAATTGGCATATTCCGAATTTCCGATGTTGAGGATGGCGTTAACCGCAACGTTGATACCGACACTTTGTTGTCTCCTCCTAAGACTGTCTATGGTATTGGCAATCTGAGTCCTTGCCTCACGAAGGCCGTTTGCCAAATCCGAATCACCGCTTGACTCGGCTTGAGTAGCTAGCTCGTCCAGTCTCGCAAGAGCCTGTCTTTCGTATCTAGTCGGCGGGCGCATCCCCGTCTAGGCAGTTAGAGCCAACAATTTCAAGCTCCACTAGCCATGAGGGATCAACCTCATAAAAAATTGACTTTCAACAGGTAGATGTCCGTGAACATCCCGTCTTTTAAACCGGCCATAAGATTCTTTGCGACTTCGAAATGAGAGGCTGTTTCGTCTTCTCGAAACACAATTCTTACCCACTCCTGATGGCGTGATTGCTCGTACGATGGCGTCAAATCAAGAGCAAGCCTATCATGTTCAAAATTAGCCGGATCAACAACAAGGAGACCTCTTCCTTCGATACTAGGGAGTTCGCGGATTTTACTGACCTTCCAGGTGTTCTTGTTACTATAGGCATCAAGGCCCGACAAATGATGGTCCGAACCGCCAAACGTCAGCGTTAGGGTATCGGCGATCAGCAACAAATCAGAACGCCTTTCCAAGTAGAATTGTTTGTTTATCGACTCTGCTAAAGTTTGGTGTTGTGGTTATGCTGAAGAAACAAGAAATTCACATTGAATCGTCATGTCGGCAGCGTTATAAACGCAACTTGCGTTTGCCACGTCTTTACTCGGCAGAAATTGCAGAACAGGTTTCATGGTTCTACTTATAGAGCAAATGCAGAATTGTCTTATCTGCTTCACGATAGATGATCTCTAGCTGGTATTTCTTACCATTCACAAAAATTTCCTGGACGATCTTGACGGCTCCAGGTGCATTTAGAACTGGGCAGTTGCCATGGGGATCGGGTCAACAGCTCCGGCGATTGCAGTAAGACGACGATGACTTAAGTCATCTATGCTTATCTGTACATATGTAGCAACGAGACCACCCTCTGCATTCCTGATTTCGCCAGACTCGTAGAAATTTCCGCTGCCCGTGTATACGTTGCCATCCTTCTTCAACTGCTTGCGTTCGGCCGCAAACGCCTCATCACTTACCTTTGTGCAATTCTTTCCCTCCGGATCGCAGACCAAAATATTCCTTTCCCTTAGGATCGGTGTATACCATCGGACTGCTTCTAGCATAAGCATATCCGTTCCAGCTCTGTGGATCGTCAATGCGAGCTCCCGCTTGCTCTGGATCGACGCCCGCGAACCTACCTTGAACATTTGAGTAGTAACGAGCGAGGAAGTAATCGAGCCCGATTTCAATATCCCGTTCCTTTTGGGTGAACTGCTGGCGGACGCTGTCGCCGGCAGAGTAGCCGAGTGAGGGGGTGCGGAGGCCGAGAGCGAAGAGCTCTTCGCCAAAGGGCAGGTAGTCGTGGCGCTTCACGTTTGCGAGCGCGCCGGTCTGATCGACGATCAGGCGCGGCGTGCCGAAATGGTCCGTAACCAGCCAGTTGATCTCGGCTCCGCTCGAATCAGGTGCATTGGAAGGGGATCCAGGTCTTTAAGACTTATTCCACTACTCTGCCAGAACAGTTCAGTCAGGCCAGTGCCCAGGGTTATCCGGAAATGCTGGGCTCTCAGTTTGTGGTCTCGCGGGTGGCTTGCAATATGTCTTTGGATACAACGCTGCCGACTCCGGCAGTGCTCCCTGCTGTACGCCTTCACATGGGTGGGGCGAGTTGAGCTCGGTAACAACCCCAACCGGTGCCCAGGCGCAATATCAGTACCAACTGGACGGTCCGGGCCTGGCGTTCTAGGACAACGTGCTGAGAAATCACGTTACGCAGAAGATCAAGTCGCCCACTCCCGGCACGTGAATGATTTCACCGTCGCTCACGCCGCCATACTCGATGATGATCTTGCGGCCGAGTTGATCCAGCAGTTGCGTCGCGAGGTGGCCGTTGTAAGTGACATTACTGAACTCAACATAATTACCGTTGCGATCGCTGATGCGCTTGCCGAAATTCGTTACCTTCATGCCGTCCGGAAAATAGAGCGTCCAGGGATTATTTGCCCAGTTGCTATCTGAATCGTGCTGCACCTCGAGTCTGATGTAAGTGCCGTCAATCGTGTAGTAGGTGACATTGCTTGTGAGATAAGGAACGTCTTCTACAAATCCTCCGTTATATCTCGACTGGTAACCATCCGGGCGAATGTCAGAATAACCCTGATCGATCAGTGAGCCGACGCGCGGCATGAATTCGCGCACGCTGCCGTCCGGGAATGCCACTTTCACTTTGTAGTGATAGATAGTCTCCAGGGCGGGATACTGCGGCGCGATCTCAGGCGGATACTGGTACATCCGGTCGATCAGTTGCAGCTCGTAGCCCGTGCCGTAATGCCAGCCACCCTCATTGCTGTCCACCAGCATATTCCGGGTCACCACATGCGGCTGACCAAACACGAGGTGGTCCCAATCCTGGTACCACTGCGTCTTGCTGTCGTAGAGCTTGGAGTCGTAGTGCAGGTT